>JAMLHE010000015.1 GCA_023957315.1 Candidatus Kapaibacterium sp. | reverse complement strand
TGAAGTATTAAATCAAAAATTAGCTGAAAACAATATTCGCGACGGAATGGAAGTAGCGCTAATTGCCATTCATCAAGATAAGATTAAGTTTTCAGGTGCCGGTCGACCGCTCTACTTAAAAAATGGAACATTAGAAATCATCAAAACCGACAAACGCGGCATTGCAGGTAGTACCAAAAATGATGAATACCAATTCAATTCTGTTGAAATCGAAAAATCAGAAAATATAACACTCTACCTCACCACCGACGGATTTGCCGACCAAATGAACGAAGACGGCAAAAAATTCAGCACCCGCCGCTTTTTGGCATTACTCGAATCAATTGCCGATAAGCCACTATCGGAACAATATAAAATATTAAACAATGAACTGATTGCTCACCAAGGCGACAAGCACCAAATTGATGACATAACAATAATAGGAGTGAGGATATGAGAAATATGATAATACTATCCGTAATATTTTTTGCTGTGAATACTTAGCAACAAACAAGCTACATATTTAAAACACCCAAAATCAGTAATCTAAGAAATAACTAAGGCTATGATGTTAAATAAATAGATTAAGCAACTTATAACTTTAATTTCTATAAATAATTATTTCAAGTGAAATGTTCTCATTTACTTAATTTAATCAATTTGTTCGAGAATAATATATTTTTGTCCATTTTGATTGTTAGAATATAAGCTCCCGATATCAATTTGCTTAGGTTTAGTTGCTCGTTTATTCTATTATGATAGTATTCTTTTTGTCTTGAAAAAACTCTATTGCCTAAAATATCAAAAACAGAAAATTCGTACTTACCGAATTGACTCGTGGATATATCAAATTCTACATTTACGAAGTCTTCAAAAGGATTGGGATAAATATTGATATTTGATTGATAAATTTTGTCATCATAATTATGGCTTGTATGCAGCGAAGTATGTTTAATTGGCAATCGCTTAATCCTGATTTTGCAAGCATCATAGATAGCATTACATAACGCAGGGCTAACTGAAGGAAAGCCAAGCTCGCCAATGCCCCCGGGAGATTCATTACTTGGGAAAATATGAACTTCAATATTTGGTGATTCACGCATAGTTAGCCATTGGAAATTGTGAAAACCGGACTGTTCAATCCGTCCATTTTTTATAGTAATTTCCGATTTTATTGCAGTTGATAACCCATCAATTGCAGAGCCGACAAATTGTGCTTCAATATTTCCCGGATTAATAGCAATGCCACAATCTAAAGCAGCTACTACTCTTTCAACTTTTAATATACCTAAATTCGAGACAGATACTTCTACAACGTGAGCAGCAAAGCTCCCATACGCAACATTACACGCAATACCCCGTCCCCAATTATCAGGTAGTTTTTTGCTCCACTCAGCTTTTTCTGCTACAAGTTCTATGACTCTTTTCAATCTTGAGTTTGTTGTAATATTTAGACGAAATTCCAAAGGGTCGGCATTAGCAAGTATAGCCAGTTCATCCATAAGAGATTCATTTACAAAAACTACCTGACTACTATTGACCGAGCGCCAAGGTCCGGTTGGTATTGAATAATTACGAGACGAGCTTAGATTTTGTATGTTCGGCACTTGAAAGCTTGGATTAGAGCCATTAACCGAACCTTGAGAGGCAACTTTGTGTATCCAGCCGGTAATTTTGCCGCTATTATCAATACCTGCTTTTACAGAGTGTATGCTCATACTACGATAGTAATCATTACGGATGCAGTCTGCTTTAGTGTAGAAAAGTTTAATTGGATAACCGGACAATTTTGAAATTCTTGCTGCCATTTCAACAAAGTCATTAATATGCCCTCTTCCAAAACCGCCGCCAGCAAGTAAAACATTCACTGTAACGTCGCTTTGAGCCAATCCAACTGCACCAGCTACCCTTGTTCTTGCATTTTGAGGATTCTGTGTAATTGTCCAAACGTCACATTTATCATCATGATAATGAGCAAATGAATTCATTGGTTCCATTGTCGCGTGAGCCAGCAACGGAACTTCATAAACGGACTCTACTGTTTTGGAAGTATTCAGAGGTAAAGACGGAAGATTGCCAATGGTATTAATTAACTCTTGGGTAATAATTCGGCTGTCTTTCGTTGAAATTGGTCCGGGATTCCATTCTGCATTGATTGAGTCTGATGCTGATAATGCAATATAAGTGCTTTCGGCAACAACAGCCAAGCCTTGTGGTATTTGATAGGACGCAATATATCCGTCAATGTTTTTTGCTTTAGTATCGTCAAACGACTTTAATGATCCGCCAATCTCAGTAGGTCTAAGCACAACAGCATATTTCATACCTTCCATTCTAAAGTCAGAACCAAAAATTGCTTTTCCGGTTACTATATCAGGATTATCAATGTGCCACTTAGTTTTACCAATTATTTTAAATTCAGATGGTTGCTTCAATTTGACTGAAGAGGCAGGAGGTACCGGTAAAGTTGAAGCTATATCAATCAACTCAGAGTATGGAACACTGCGCTGACCATCAATTTCATAAACATAACTTTTTTCGGTTCTACATTTATCAATCGGAATTTGCCAGAGCTGAGCTGCAGAAGCCAAAAGCAACATTCTTGCTTGCGCCCCCGCAGTTCTTAAAATATCCCAAAAAACTCTCATACTTGTGCTTCCCCCGGTTGATTGATTGCCATATTTGCTATCTCCAACAGCATTGACTGGCAATATCAAATCCCAGTCAGCATCTAACTCCTCTGCTGTTATCATCGAGAGGGAGGTTCTTACTCCTTGCCCAAGTTCAGAGCGAGGAATAGTGATGACTATTTTATTGTCTTCTCTAATTTCAAGCCAAATATTTGGTTCAATCGAGAATGCATTTTTCTCTTTATCGAAGTCCTTAATTTGGGAAAATAAACTTGTAGCTGTGAAAACGCCTGAAACAACTCCACCAATTCCCAAAGCAGTACCTAATGCAAATCTGCGTCTTCCATTATCAATATTTTTCATTTTTTACCCCTTTGCCGCTAAATGAATTGCCTGACGTATTTTATTATAAGTACCGCAGCGACAAATATTATTCGACATTGCAGTATCAATATCGTCATCCGTTGGATTAGGTTTTTGATTTAGTAAGTCTTGGGCTGTGATTATTTGCCCGGGTTGGCAATAGCCACATTGGGATACACCAATATCAACCCACGCTTGTTGCAATTTATTAAGCCCTTCAGGCGAAAGTCCTTCAATTGTGATAATCTTGCTATTTTCTAGACTTGAAACTGGAAAAATGCAACTACGCTCTGCTCTTCCATCTATTAAAACCGCACAGGTACCACAAACACCAATGCCACAGCCATACTTAGTTCCCAGCAGCCCGAGCTCATCGCGAAGCACCCATAATAGAGGTGTTTCAGTTGATGATTTCACATTATATTCTTGGTTGTTGATGTTTAGTATCATTTTTATTCCAAATTATATATATAATCAAAAATACAAAATAAGTTGGAAATCAAAATGAAAATTTATTGATGAATACCAATTCAATTCTGTTGAAATCGAAAAAGCAGAGAATATTACACTGTATCTTACTACCGACGGATTTGCCGACCAAATGAACGAAGACGGCAAAAAATTCAGCACACGCCGCTTTTTAGCTCTGCTTGAATCAATTGCCGATAACCCAATTTCCGAACAAAACGCGATACTAGAAAATGAATTCAACAATCATCGCTGCAATCGCGAACAAATTGATGATGTAACGATAGTTGGAGTGAAGATATGAAGTGATTGATAATACACTCAAAGGTATAGTTATAGTGTTACCTATAACTATACCTTTTGAGGTGATGAGATTCCATTTGCTTTAAAATATTAAAATTAAAGCGGCTTTACCGGTACACAAATTTCAATAAAATGCTTTTTTTCGGGATGAGATTCAGGGTCATTCAGATAATTCTCGAAACAAACACCTTCCGCACATTGATATCCACTCTGAGGAAGCCAACCGGCGAATACTGCATCCCATGCCGCACCGTATTGGTCAGGTGTAATTTCAAAATACGCCACCGCATACTTACCCTTGTCAATTACCATTTTACCAATTTCTCCATCCACTGTTGTATCCGGTGGGACTGTCAGGCACACGCTGAGGCGAAGTTTTTCCTCCTCTGTAATGTCGGGATTGTCATGATACACTGACATCATCTTAGTTTCAGGAAACCTAATTAGATTTCGCGGACCAGCCCAATTCATCAATTTCCCAAACAAGTTTCCAAATAGTTCGCTATTTCCGGCATAAGGTCCGATGTGCCTAATATAAGCAACGGTCATTTCGGGAAGCTCTTTTACTTCCACTTTAGCTTTCAATCCATTTTCATTAGACATTGCAATACTCCAAATATTTTTTGAAAAATCGTCATTTACGACCTTATAAAAGTAATCAGTTTCATCAACGACAATTTTGCTTTTCTTGCTTTTGATTTGACTTATCTTGCTAAAATTTTCATTCATTTTACCATTATTATTGGCTAAGGTTTGACGCCAATCGCTCGGACTTGTATTGAAATACTTACGAAATTCTCGCGAAAATTGTGATGCTCCACCAAATCCCGTTTCGAAAGCCACGTCAAGAATAGTTTTATGAGGGTGATTGATTAAAATGTCTGCCGCACGCTCTAATCGAATTCGTCGTATAAACTGATTCAGTGGCTCTTTGACAATTGATGCGAAAACTCTGTGGAAATGGAACTCTGAAAAATTAGCAACTGAAGCAAGTTTTTTGAGAGTTAGTTCCTCGTCTAAGTGCTTATCAATATAATCAATTACCCTGTTTATTCTCGAAATATATTCTTTTCTTAACTGTACTGATGATGACATATTTGTTTCTTACTATGTGAATCTATAATCAGTACAAAATTAGCTAAAATATTAAATATACACTTAAGAAATGTTCTCCATTTAATATTATTTGAACTTAAGCAATTTTTCAATAGCTGAATTTCCTTTTTCATCGCTGATTTTTATGAGATAAATGCTTTGTTCGGTATTTGAAATATCGAGACTTATTTGATTATTTCCAATGTTATAATCCTCGTAATCTTTTAGAGTGGCTATAAATTTGCCATCATAATTGTATAATTCGAATCTTAATCTACTATTGGCTTTTAATGCAAACCTAATGTGAAGTATATTATCTGTCATTGGGTTAGGATATAAACTGATTGATTTGAATAACTCATTGTAAAGTTTACAGATACCAAGATAAGAAGTCTCGCCCTTTAATGCCTCACAAGCATTTTCAGGTGATAAATAGCCATCTTCAACTTGTGAAATTATATCAAGCTCATGCAAAATTGGCGTTCTGTATCGTTCCGGTAATAACTGTGCGAATTTCTTACTCACATGATACCAAAAATCTACTTGGTTTTTAATTGTGTCACCGTCTTCATATTCCTCCCAACTGAAATGTACAGGTATCAAGTTCCCGTAAAGTGGTTTGTATTCGCCCAAGGAGTCCATTTTGATTAGATTATCCAATTCAATATATCCTCCAAAAGCAGAATCAAATTTCAATAATGGTGATTGAGATGTATGTGTAAACATGGCTTGTAATTTTTCGCCATCTTTATATTTTACTGATTGATATGTGATACATACAGCAGCTTTTTCTGACCAAACTTCGTAGTCCCAACCAGTATAAATCTCAGGTTCGATAACGATTCCACTTGGCTCGGGATCGAACATAATTAAATACGGTTTGGATTTAAGTAAGATATTTGCTTTAGTTGTATCGTAAGCAAACATTTCACTTATCATTTCCAAACCGCCGGGTGGAATATTGTCTTTGTTTACGTAATCCTCAAAATTGCATGATAATATATCGCCGCTACGGTTAATACCAATCTTTTCAGCCTCTTCAATAGTTAAAATCAGCTTTTCAATACCGGCAATTTGTTGGATTTCATCCACATCTTTATTTTGGAGCGATTCAATATTTGCAGGTGATTTTGCACAAACATTGCCAATTTCCTGAACAGCACTCTGGAATTGATTGTTAATTTTCACTAAATCAATTTCATCTTGCAAATCATTGAACAAGTGGTTATGATGATTGCGCTTGTATCTTTCAGGCAGCATTTTGATAAAATTATCAGTAGCAAGATAGGTCACAATTATATAGCCTGTAGTGTTTGAGGATTTAACTCTCAGACAAATAGGAATTGCTCCTTTCAAATCCCTGTTTTCCGTGGCATCGAAATATACTTTGATTGAATTCGCCTCTCCATCAGGTCCCAATTTTTGGCGCAAATCCGATTGAAGATTCCCGCCTATTACGGTATTATTCGCAATGATTTTGGGTAATTTAATCAAACTTGTACCAAATGATGTTGTGAAGAAGCTTAAATTTGCGCCATTACCTTTATGAATTTGTAAAACTTCCGGAAAAATCCCGGGTGATTTGGTCATATCCCAATCAGGATTGCTCAAAATACTTACTTGTGAAAATCCTGTATCATTCACTAAATGTATCAGTCTAACCATACCCTTCTTGGGGTATCCGAAATCACTTATGTTTTTGAATTTTCTTGGGTCGTAGCTGGGAAAGATTGATTCCGTCAAAAACAGGTAGCCGCAATCAACTTTTTTGATATTAATTCTCTCAAGTTCCTCATCTGTCAAAACGAGAACATCAATTGAATCAATATTTTCACTTTTTGTGTCTTCAGCATAATAGTGAAATCTAATGTCAGTCTTTTCTGTCAATGAATTGTTTGATGATGACAACATATCTGAAGTTCTTACGCTTGCTAAATCATCGCTCGTGCTTAAATTTGCTTGCGGTGAATTAGATTGCTTTTTTTCTATTGAGGTAGAATAATCAGCTGTTATCGAGCTTTCTTTGATATTTTCTGACTTTTGCATAAAAGTCAAGTTTAGAGCTATTATTATTAATGCAGCTATGATACTCATAGTAAGTATTCCCTTTTTATTTAAAAATTTGAATTTATTGCTTTTATCAATTTCAGTAAGTCGATTTCTGATATACGTATCCTCAAGTGGGAAAGGTGGAATTTCCGTTTTGGACATTTCCTCGAATAATTTATCTAATTTTTTCATTTGACCCTCTTTGAGTTATGATTTATGATTTCATCGCTTGTTTTGATTTCTAAACTCATCAACAATTTAAGCTGAATTTTCCCTCGATACAATCTTTGCTTCAAAGTTTCAAGTTTGGTATTCTGAATTTCCGAAGCGAGATTCTGAGAGTATCCCAAAATATTACATAGCACAATTGCTTCTTTTTGCTCAATCGGTAATTTGTCTAATGCTTTGTAAAGTAACTTTATCTCGTAAATACTGTCCGGTTGTAGTTCTTCAGATTCGATTAAATCAAAGTAATCATCTGATACTATTTCAGTTCTTTTTCTCTTCACAAATCTTGCATGATTGAGCCTCGAAGCTATCGAAAACATCCATGATAAAAATGTCCTACTTTCTTTTAGCTTGTCAAACTCCTTGTAAGCCGTTTCAATCGTATCCTGAAGCAAATCTTTCGCATCCTCATAAGTAGGGGAGACCGAGATACAAAACCTCCATAAATTTTTCTTTAGAGGTTCAAATTCACTTAAAAACTTGTCTTGTTTGCTTTTCATTTAAATTCGTTTTCGTATTACTAACAGTAAGAGTGTTAAAATAGAAAAAAGGTGACAATTCCGAATCACTTTTTTTATTTTTCTTTTTCACTAAGCAATTTTCAAATAGATTTATATGATTTTCTTGTTAATTCGTCATACTGTTTTTGTTTAACTATAAGGTACTATATATTATGATTAAAATATTTGCAATTATCTCAGCCGTGCTTTTTATGAACGTTCTTGTGAGCTTCTCGCAGGACACTCCCGTCAAGGGACCGCAATACGAAATTACTGTCAAACAAATATCTACTGAAAATGGCACAGCTACTGAATTGGGCAAAATTGTAATCGAACTCATGCCTGACGTAGCACCTTTGCATGTCAAGAATTTTGATAGCCTTGTGGCAGCGAAAGCTTATGACGGCACAGCTTTTCACCGTGTAATTCCAAATTTCATGATTCAAGGTGGCGACCCGAATTCAAAAAGTAAGCCACGTAACACTTGGGGAATGGGCGACCCGAGCCAAGCACGTGTAAAAGCTGAATTTAATTCGGTAAAACACGAACGCGGTATCGTCTCGATGGCTCGCAGCAACGACCCAAATAGTGCTTCTTCACAGTTTTTTATCATGCACGGCAACTCACCTCATCTTGATGGAAAATATACCGCTTTTGGCAAAACTGTCAGCGGCTTAGATGTAGTTGATAAAGTTGTTGCAGCTAAGAGAAACGGTGAAAGCCCAATTGATAAAATTGAAATGACTGTTAGGAAGTTGAAATAATGTCCGAAAATACGAATCCAAAATATATAATAAAAGTCGCTACTAAAGGCGAAGAACTCGGCACTATCACTGTTGAAACATTACCTGAGATTGCTCCTAAGCATTCTGCTAATTTTGAAGATTTGGTTACTTCCGGTGCTTATAATGGAACAGCATTTCACCGTGTTATACCGGGATTTATGATTCAAGGCGGCGACCCGAATTCGAAGGATAAAGCTCGTGATACTTGGGGTTATGGTGACCCGAATCAAAAGAAAGTTCCTGCTGAATTTAACAGCACTTCCCACAAACGCGGGATAATCTCAGCTGCAAGGTCACAAGACCCCAATAGCGCCTCATCTCAATTTTTCATTTGTGTCGCTGATGCAACTTTTCTTGATGGTCAATATACCGTATTCGGTCGCGTTACCGAAGGTATGGATATAGCCGACAAAATTGTTGATGCTCCGCGAGACCGAAGTGATAATCCTTATGACAAAATTGAAATGACTATTGAGAAATTATAATCGCAAAATTATAATCGCAAAAAGGCTGTCCAAATGGGCAGCCTTTTTTTTGATTTTCCGCAGAGATAGCTCAATCAAATCATCTATAAACAACAAATTTCTTGGAAATTTTACCGTATTGAATGAAGTAAATTCCCGAAGGTAAAGTTGAGATATCTATTCGTTGAGTGGACTGGTCAAGCATTGTCTCTACAGACATGATTTCAATCCCAAGCATATCAAATATCTGCACCTTTTCAGATGGACTCCACTTTGAAAGTGGAGTCCATCTTTCAAGTGTAATTGTGATGAAATCGCTTGCAGGACTTGGATAAACTGTCAAATTATCTGCCGAAAGATTGTCTTCGACGCTAGTAATTTTATTCAAGTCGAAGCTCCATCCCCCAAATCCTTCGGTTCCTGCTAATAGTGTAGAACCGGAAATATGCAAACTAACCACTTTGGCATCATTTAATTCCGTTCCTAAATTCGTCCAACTTTCACCGGAATCAGATGAAACAAATACGCCATTACCATAGTTCGCAGCAAAAACATAAGTATCATAAGATAAAAGTACCATAATATCATTATTCGTAAGACCGGAATTGACCTGAACCCAATTGTTACCATTGTCTGCAGAACGGAAAACTCCACTACTTGTTCCGATAAATATATCTGTGCCATGAGAACAAATACTTTTCACATTTAAATTTGTTAAACCAGTGTTAGATGTTTCCCAAGTTTGACCATCATCACTCGAAATAAATATTCCTGAAACGCTTGTTCCTGCAAAGATAAGATTATCAATCTTTGTTAAACAATAGATTCTTTGTCCGGTTAAAGTTGTTACAGTCCAAGTATCGCCGTTGTCTTCAGAAACATAAATTCCACCACCCCAAGTACCTGCAAACAATTTATCACCAATTTTTTTGATTGTAACGATGCTCATATGCACCAAACCTTCATTGTAACCACCGGCATCTTCCCAAGTTTCACCCTTGTCTGAAGAGCGGTAAACACCACCTTGGTCCCAAGTACCTGCATACATATTATCACCTGATGATTCCAAACATGTTACTGCATTATTATACTTGTGTGAAAAGAAGGATTCCCATTTAATATTATCCTTCTTGGAACGATAAATACCACCACCCCACATAGAGGCATAAATATACTCATCGTTAGATACGAATGAAGAAATATATGCATCACTTCCGTTGAAACTTGTTTGTTCCCAAGTTGTTCCTTCGTCCGATGAAACCCAAACTCCATTTCCACCTGTACCAACAAATATTTTACCATTCAAAAATCTTATTTTCCCAATAAAAAAACTCTTCAATCCCGTTTGAGCCCAAGTCATTCCATTATCGGTGGATACAAATACACCATCACCATTAGTACCGGCATACAGTTTTTCACCATAATATGCAATTGAATATATGCCAAGATTTGTTAATCCCGTATTCATTTCTGTCCATGTATCACCATTGTCAGTAGAACCAAATATTCCCAAGTTAAATGTACCAACATAAATATTTTGTCCGAATGATTCAAAGCACCTTACATTGAATTTATTAGTTAATCCATTTTCAACAGCACTCCAATTATCACCATTATTCGTAGAACGAAAAACCCCGCCAATTGTTCCTGCGAATATGTTTGAACCGCTAACTCCAATTCTAAAAACAAATGCATTTGTTAGTCCGTTGTTGACAGATTCCCATTTTAATCCGTTATCTGACGTACGATATACCCCGGATCTGGTAGCTAAATACATATATTCATCAACGAAAGCAATATCATTAATTGTTTTATCTACCAGCTCGGTAGGTACTTCATTCCAGTTTTCACCTTTATCCGATGATATGAATATACCTCCACCCGATACCCTTGCATAGATAAATGAATCATTTGAAAATAAACTCACCGATGTATTATCAGGCAAACCATTACCTGTTTTAACCCAACTATCACCATCATCGGTTGACGAAAGGATACCTTCCGTTGCCCCAGCCACTATTTTATTATCAACTATTACCATTGAACTTACATAGCCACCATTAGGACCATTCGTACTTACCCACTGCGAATATCCCTTTACCGGAAAAATTAAACCCAATCCGATTAAAATCACAGATGTAAATAATGTCGTCAAAAATCTCTTCATAACAAAATCTCCCTAAAAATTGAAAAAAAAACATAATGTGAATTTCATACTTTAATAATAGAATATAATTGATTAATATGTTCTGCAGATATGTGAATAATTATTAATATTTTGATAATATGTCATTTACAATCCCAAGAATCTCAAATAATAATTGAAAAACAGACTAATCACAAAAAGTACGGAGTATCAGAGTAAAAGCTGAATATTTTAAAGTACGAAGATGCAAGATTCGAAAAATAATACAATTCGGTTTAACTAACAATCAATCAGAAATTCATTAATTTTCTATATATTCGTTAATTCCAACTTTTTCAAACATATGAAAAAAAAATTAAACCGAACTACTTAAATATCAAAATACCAAATTTCACTATGTCTCTAAATGAATCTTAAATATCTTATCCGTCCGCAAAATATTATTATGTATGCCGAATAGCTTAGTATTGATGGAAGATTTATAGTTTTCGGTTGAGTTTTAATCGCAAAAAAGGCTGTCCAAATGGGCAGCCTTTGATTTTGAAGTGTACAGATTTAGCTGCTTATTTTTTGAAGATTTTATAATTGTCCAATACTTGATTTTCAATTCCAATCGCTTTTAAATCAATTGAATCTTTGCTTACTTCAATCAGCCAAACATGTAAATCTTTCGATGCGAAGCCACCTTTCAGGAACCATCTTGTTGTATCGGGTTCTCTCAGAGGTGCACCCAAACCGCCTTCGCCAATGTATGTAATCCCGGATTTATTATCAACTTTTCCGCTACGAATAGGTGCTGTGCGCTTAAGACTATGACCATCTGATTCAATAACTAAGTCCACATTATTCTTTTCAATAACGGGAACCCAATTTTCTCTAACGCGTTTAAACTTGTAATTTTCCGGGTCTTTTACAGCCGGAAAAGCAGGTTTGTGATAATTTACTAATAACCACCTTGATTCAGAACGCTTCTTCGGGAATTCCTCCTGCATCCATTCAAGCTGAACGCCTGTCAGGGAAATTTCGGTATTTAAAGTTATGAGCGAAATATCATTTGTAACTTTTGAACTGTAATAATAGCTGAAAGCTATTTGTTCATTGATATTATTCTCCCCAAGATAGAAGTTCTCAATAAAGCCAATTTCAGTATCATGATTACCCATAGAGACAAAATATGGTAGAAGTCTGTTATCTTCGGGTATGGAATATTTCATATCATCGAAGAACCAGTACAGATGTCGCCAGTCAGCCGTTGTACCGAAATCGGCACCGTGTATCATAGCATAAATATCAGGATTTGTCTTAATTAATCCTCCGATAAGTTTCATCACATTCTGACGGTCAATATGTGGAGTTCTGCCTGCATATCGGGGTTTGTCACCACCAAGTCGTGAATCGCCACCTGCGACAAATTTAATTGTTTCAATTTCATCAGGTGCTGTTATAAAATAATACTCATCGGAAAACTGTCCGTCATTTTCAAGTGAGAAATAATATTTTGTATTTGGCTTTAGCTCGTTTAGTTCAACATGATAATAATAAGCTTCGGGGACTCTTTCCTGAAAATCCATTTTTTTTATCGTAACTTTCCCAAATCTTGATGCATCGGTCACAATACTATATTTTGAATTGCTTCCTTTTCGGCTCACAGTATCATAATGTACTTTTCCATGCTCACTTTGCATGAGATTATTCCATGATATAACAGCATGGTTCATGGGATTTTCAACCCAAACTACTCTTGGGAAAATCGGCTTTTTGTTAGAATCATCAATTTTGCTTGCTTCCTTATTGCACGAAATTAACAAAATTGATAATAAAATTGATACATAGAATAAATACTGTATTTTATTGGGTGAATATTTCATATTTTTTACTTTAAAATTGTTCGTTTATAATTATTATATTGACATACTATTTTTCACGGTAGTAATTTAGTGTGACATTAAGCGATTCATAACCTTGAACTTCGCTTGTAGTGTAGTATCCGGAATTTCTAAAGTCAAAGCAAATTGCTTCACCTTGCGGTTCCGGAATTAGCGGAAGACAAAGCGGATTTCGTTGGAAAGTATATTTTAGATGCTCAGTTCCATTTCTCTGCCAGTAATAAACTTTGATATAAGTTCTAACTAAAATTTCTTTGCCATCAGAGCTTATATCCGCCGCAGTTGCAGTATTAAATGGTAGTGTAGCAACATGAACCAATTCATTTATTTCATCACTGTATGGATAATTTGAGGTGAAAACTCTCGAAAATCCATCACGTTTGCTGATTATAAATAAGTCCATAGATATTGGGTCAACTATCAGCGATTCGGCGTCTTTAGCTCCATCCGGATATGTGAAGAATATATCCCGCTTGTGTTGTAATTCAATAATTTCTAAAGAACCGAATGTGACAACTTTGGGCTCTTCAATTTCAATCACCTTAATATTTGGTCTAATTGCTAAATTATCGCCGAAATCACCTATGTAAATATAAGATTTGCCATCTTTTGGGTTTTTCACGCACGCAATATCTTCCCAATCACGATTACCGCTCGTAACTCTGAATGTAGCAACCAAGTTTCCTATCGAATCTAAAAGAAATAGATTCGGTGCGTTACCGCTGTCATTATGTACCCAGTAATAGCCGGGATTATTGATGCTTGCAGCAATGCCTGAGATTTCCTCAAGGGGTGGTGATTGAATCTGATTTAGCGACTCACCCGTATGAAATAATTCATTGTTTACTTCGGTGCAATTCTCGGCAATTATGATTGCAAATTCATCCTCAGGAGCATCAAATGGAGAATCATCACACATTGTAAAAAGTATGATAATGCAAATTGCTGTTAATATTTTAAGAATATATTTTAATTTCATATTCGATATTGTATTTAAAAGAAAAGACTCTGCTTTTGTGGGGCAGAGTCTTTTTTTATAAGAGGAAAAGGAATTAGAAAGGATTGCCGCCACCTGCTGATGGGTAGCATCCAATATCCTTGCTTGGAGCAGGTGCACTTGTACCGTTAGCTGCGCTTGTAGGAGTAAATCCTGTGAAACCTTTGCCTAAAGCAGGTGAACCCGGCTTCAGTCTGAAGTTTTGCTCACCTTTAACATTAAGTTTTGCAAGGATGCCTTCTCTGAGCTGTGCTTCAGTATAGTCAACTGTGTAATTTACAAACATAGGGTCCTTATCACCGGGAGTTGCACTGTTGATATCGGTTGATTGAGGAACAGTTACACCTGCTGTAGGATAGAACTCATCAAGTAAGCTTTGGAATGTAGCATAATTGTAGTTATAACCATAAACAGTATTAACAGCATCAAAACCTTCAACCATTCTTGGTCCGAAACGGCAATTAACCATTAAGTTATTATATATTTGACCTCTTGCGCCTTCTTCAACATTGATTGAACCGCCACGACCTGCTTGTGCTCTTCTGTAACCTGAAGTAACGATTGTATTGTTGTAAATATCAATGTTTGTTTGGATAGTTTTGTCGCCGCCGTTACCTGTCTTAAGACCGTTAGTAGCGCTACCGATTATTAAATTGTAAGCCAAAATACCTACTGTGCCACCTTTGGCATTTAAACAATCACCGCCGGTTTCACCTTGGAATTCAACTAAATTGTAGCAGAAAGAAATTCTGCCGCCAAGTGGACGCCATAAGTCATCGGCAATACCGAAGAAATGACAATATTCAACGATATAATCACCATCTTGGTTGTCGTTCATAATAGTGTAGCGTGTGCTACCCGGATTTCTTAATACATAATCAGGATTAATCAACTCACCTGCAGGACCACCTGTGTATTCGATATCACAATAACGCAATACCATTTTGTCGCAAGTTTGGTAGCATTGAATACCGCCCCAATATCCGCGAGCAAAATTGTCAATTCCTTTTTTGGAATCGTCAACAGTCATAATGATTCTTTTTTGTGGAGTTCCTTCGGCAATCAAACGACCGAATACAGCGATTTCAGGGCTTGAACCTTGAATACCGTCACCATCAAAAATCAATTTTACGCCCGGCTTAATTGTAAGAGTCTTTCCGATTGGAATAATCAGATTATCAGTTACAATATACGTTCCTTCTTCAAGTACGCCCTCGATATTACCACCTAAATTTTCAGGCTCTTTATTATCCGGACCGGTTGTCTTATTGTCATCGCCGCAAGATGTCAAAGCAACAAACAAAGTAAATGCTAAAAGCATGAGTATTTTCGATAACTTCATGTTATCTCCTATATAATTAATTGAACAAATATTTAATTCCAATTTGCATATTTCTGCCAAAAATATTTCTTCTGGCAAAAGTCTCTTCTCTCGGATTATCCTGAAAAGGCATATCTACTCCAAGGTCAACAAGAGGTCTTTTGACATAGAATTCTCTCGGTGTATCTAATAAATTCCTTGACTTAAAGTAAAGTGTGTATTTCCCGAATTGTTTCTCGGCAGAAAAATCTAAGTTAATCTGCGGACGCTGCCACCAGTCAAGCTTATACTCAGGTGCAACAAACACAATTCTTTCACCTTGATAATTTAAGTCAACTTGAGCATCAAGCCCAATCTCTTGATTTTTGTATAATATAGAAAAGTTGAACAAATGGTCTGTCTGACCTTGGAGTGGTCTTGTTTCATTTCTGATAATATTTGTCAAATCTCCAACTTTAACAGTTCCGGCTTCTATGTCTTGTCTCAATCTTCCTGATACATCCATATCTACAAGATACAAATTCTCTTCAGTTAATCTGAAGAAAAATCTTTTTTGTGATTCAATTTCTGAACTTGTATATGAATAGTTAATTCGGAAACCAATTTGGCTGATATATTTGGTGAATTCTAATTCTACACCATAATTATTGGCTTCATCAAAATTTTCAAAAGTAAATGTACCGCCTCCGATATATGCTCTCTCGATAGGATTTGTCAAATGTTTGTAAAACACACCAACAAAGATTTTATCCAATGCGGACGGGTAATATTCATATCTTAAATCAAAGTTATCGGCAACTGTGTTTTTGATATTAGGATTGCCCTGAAATTTTTCGCCGTCGGAGTTGATTTCAATCGCCGGAACAAATTCATAGAAGCTTGGACGAGCAAGTGCCTGATTATAGCTCAATCTCCAGTTCGTTTTCCTGTTTGGCATATATTTGATAAAAACACCCGGCAATATATTCAAATAATCCTGCGAACCTTTTGTATTTGCCGGTGACTGTGGACCACGGTAAGCCGCTGTTTCAAATGCAATATCAGTATATTCGGCTCTCACGCCGGCAGTTATTTCAAAATCACCGATTCTGCCTTTGCTTTGGAAAAATGCGGCACCAACAAGTTCATTAATCGTATATTCATTTGTACTGCCGGTAGAACCATTTGGATTGAAAAGTCTGAAAAATGTGTTACGTATATCACCATTTCGAACATCGCCCTGATAGACATATTCTTGATTTCCGGGATACTCATTCTGGGAATTATTCAAATATGGTCTGAAAGTATATTGGTCGTAGAAATTTTCACGGTTTTTGTATCTTACTAAAGCACCAATTTTGTTCTCAAGTCTGAGCTCTGCCGTTCCTAAGGAAATAAATGATAATTGCTTGAGATTTGTTAGGAAATTTATGTCCTGGTCGGAGTTATAAGTAAATTCGCGGACATATTGATAATCATAATCCACTTTAATGTCGCCATGAACATTCAAATCATTGACATCTTTTCTGTTTAATCGCATAGTTGCTCTGTCGGGCTGATTTCTCGTAGCCAAAGCATAAGACAAAGACCAGTCCAACACATGATTTTTACCGAAATAATGGTCGCCGCGAACTGTAGAATTGTATATGTTTTGGTCAATTTGCTGTGAGAATAATTCATAGTCAACCGTGCGGACAAATGAAAGCCTGAAATAACTTGAATCAATCAAATACCAAGCTTCATTTTGTGATAAGTGCATAAATGCGTTATAAAGACTTATTCTGTGATTTGGATTGATATTGTAATCCAATTTATTATGAACACCAATTCTTGTATCGTGAATCGAATTCTCTCTTACATAGACATTGTCAAGTGTTGTTAATCCGGATTCACGCTCAGGGTCAATGTTTGAAGATGCAGAGTTTTGTCCGCGTGTAATGCTCTGATAGCTTAGCGCCAAAATAGCACCAAACTGTTTATCTCTACCAAATCTATCACCTATAGTAAAACCTGCTATTGCATTTGGATGAGCAGTTCTGTTTTCGAAAACAGAAGCTTGGAGAGGGAAATATTTGTTGACAATGTCATATTTTTCTTGTTTACCCAGATTTTCATTCCAATCCGTGATGTTTCCCGGGGAGCGACTTGACTGAACACTCGTGTTGAACCATAAGTAATCGCGGTCTAAAAACAAATCATTGTAACCTACGGCTGCATTTGCTTGAACGAGAAAATCATTCGGAGCATTTTTCATAATTAAATTCACTGTACCGCCAATTGCATCAGCTTCCATATCCGGTGTTACTGATTTGAAAACTTCAAGGCGTCCGATTAAGTCTGAAGGGAAAATATCAAGCGGGACAAATCTATTTTTGGGGTCGGGTGAGGGGATTTTTATACCATTTACTAAAGTATTGTTATATCGCTTATCCATACCTCTGATAATTGCGTATGAGCCCTCATTCGAGCCTTCTTCTTCTATAGATACACCGGGCATCTTTTGGATTAAAGTTGAAACAGTAATATCAGGCGATACACTTATTACACTCGAAGTCATAATATTTGATACACCGATATTCATTTTTTCGCTGGCTCTTGCACCTTCTTCAGATGATATGTCTTTATCCGCAAAAACAAAAATTTCATCTCCTTCTACGCTTCTTTCTTCAAGTTCGAAGTCAATATTTGCCAACCCAACACCTTTTACAGTAATCTGTTGTGAGCCCGGCTCATATCCTACATATGTTACTTTTAACGTGTATTCTCCGGGTTTGAGGTCCCTAATTCTGTATGAACCATTCAACCCGGCTATAGCACCTAAATTTGTGCCTTCAACTCTTATGTTTGCTCCAACAAGTGGATGTTTTGTTTGTTTGGACCTAATACTTCCGGTAATATCAATAGAGAAAGCTGAATAATTTAAAAATAAGACAAAAAACAAAAATAATAATAACCATTTAGATGTAATCATTTATTAATGAAAGTTTAAATTTAACATAATGTAAATGTAACATTTAAGTGTTATTTTATTATTTGTTTTGTGTTTAGTTTAGGTTAAGAATGGAATTGCTTGCAACTAAATATTCACAATGTATTAAATTTAAACGAATCCTTACTTCCGCTTTAAAACTCCAAACTTAGCCCTATCGTTGGCAATATTCCGAAGGATTCCTGGTATTCGGACACCTGGTCACGTGCATTCCATCTGACACCCGATACATTTTTGCGGGCGTAAACATTTTGAATATCAATGTAGAAAATCAAATTTGTAGTGCTGAAATTCCAACGTCTGTCTGCCCTTATATCAAGACTGTGATATAACGGCAGCCTTTCGCCTTCGTTATACCGGATGAAATCCCGCGAACCGGTCGGCAAGAATGGCGTTGTAGGAACACCCGTTGCAAGTCTGAATTTGCTGCTAACTTCCCAATGTGAGTTGATTCGCCATCCCGCAGAGATATTGAAAATAAACCTGCTGTCATATGCTCCCGGGCGTTCCAATCCGTCTAAGGCGATAAAATCAGACTCTGAGTACGTAGCACTTAGCAATCCGTAAACCGGAATTTCGCTGAATTTCTTTTGTATGAATAATTCAATTCCTCGCGACCTACCCGTCGCGGAATTTGAAAGTGGCTCCAACCCGAAAGGAATGTCGGAAGTAACATCATCGAAACCTGATGGAGATAATACTGCTTGTGGTCTGTAAACTCTGCCCGGATAATTCGCATAATCTTTGTAGAATACCTCCAGTTGGACTTTCACATCTTGCAAAGGTGTGTGAGCGTATCCTATGACTACTTGGTCGGCACGAATTGCTTTCAATTTATTATTCGGGTCGCCCAAAAGCCAAATATATGACGGAGATTGATAAAATCTACCCACACTAAATACAAATGAAGAAAGCTCATTTAGCGTATAAATATATGATAATCGGGGCGAGAAATAAAGCTCTTCTTCGGTGAAATTGTAGTAATCCATTCTACCACCGATTGTGAAACGATGATGCCCGATGGCTGAACTCAACGAAAAGTATGTCCCATTTTTGACGGATGTGAAACTCGTATCAATAGCTAATGGCTGCTCGGTACCATTATTATCAACGCGAAGAAACCCGGGAATAAGAATGCTATAATCTAAGATTGCTCCATATTTAATTTGATTCCCGAATGTTAATTCAGTTTTGCTTCCAAGCTGAAAATCCACGTCAGTTTTCAAAATCAATTCGCCTTCCTTAGATTCATTTCGGAATATTTCCACCAAATTGGAATCATTTTGAAAAGTTGAAAATCGCGTATAAGCATTACCGAGTGTGACAGTCGCAAATCCATCCTTGAATAAATGCCGCCATGTCAATCCCGAAAAATTGCGATATTGGTCCGGAACAGCAACTTGGCTATTGCTGAATCGTTTGTCGTCGTCCTCATTGTTCAATTTGACATTATTCAATGCCGTTACAAATAGATAAGTCAACTGATTTTTTTCGTTCAGCCTGTAATTTGCTTTTCCTTGGAAATCCCAATATTGCGGGACAAATCCAAATCCTGCCGCTTGGAAAATGAAATCGAGATAGCTGCGACGAGCACTGAAAAACCAAGAACCGTCATCTGCGATTGGTCCCTCGAGATTCAAACCAAATTGCGAAGCTGAAATCGTTGCTTTACCGCCAAACTGTTCCTCGCTACCATTTCTGAGTGTAATATTGGTCAGCGACGAGGTTTTATCGCCATATTTCGCTCCGAATCCACCGGACGAGAAATCTACATTCCGAACAAAATCAAGATTTATCATGGACAAAGGACCGCCTGTAGAACCTTGCGAACCGAAGTGATTGATATTGTCCACTTCGATGTTATCCACTATGAAAAGATTCTCGAACGGTGCCCCGCCACGCACGATTAAATCATTTCGTCCGGCTCCGGTTACATTCACACCGGGCAATAATGCAGTCGCCCTGATTACATCTTCTTGCACACCCGGCGAGCGCCTGATTTCTTCAAAGCTGAAACTCTGAGTACTCGTCACAGATTCAATTCGTTTAACAAAATAAGATGCACGAACTTCTGCACCTTCAAGCTCTATTACTTTTTCTACCATTTCGATTTCTAAGAAAATCGGTCGCCCTGAGCCTAATGCAATGTCCGTTTGTACGTAAGTTTCGTAGCCAATGCTCGAAAATTGGAGTTGCACGATTCCCACTGATACATTTTCAATTCTAAAATTCCCGTTGCTTTGGGAAATCGCTCCCAAATTTGTATTTAATAATCTTACAGTCACCCCCGGCAAGGGCTGTTTCGTCAATTTGCTTGTGATTCTACCCGTAATAGTACCGGTTTGCTCTTGGGCGGTAAGTATGTTAGCGAGTAATATGAAAGTCAATAAGGCATAAATTAGCCTAAGCTGCATTGTACAACTCCATAAAAAAAATTTTGAAACAAATTAGAAATTATGTATTTTACATTTAAATAAACGAATTCGGGGCACCAATATTTAAGGAAACGCACTTGTTTTGAGTTTTTAAAAATATTTTGTTCCTTTTTTGATTTTGAAGTGTCATTATAATAGTTTTGGATTACGAATTTTTAAAGTTTTGTTCCTTTTTTGATTTTGAAGTGTCATTATAATAGTTTTGGATTACGAATTTTTAAAGTTTTGTTCCTTTTTTGAATTTGAAGTGTCATTATAATAGTTTTGTTCACGGATTTTGAAAAATGTATTCTTTTAACGACAGCGAAATATTAGATATTATATATAAAGGTTCGAAACGAGACATCGAGCAAGCCTATAGGTTTTTGTATGCGAAGTACTCGAAGATGATTCATGCTTACTGTGCGTGTATTATCAAAGATAAGGACTTGGTCGAGGACATATTTCAAGAGACTTTCATACGATTTTACAATGCTGTGACTAAGGAAAAGACGATAACGAACATACCGGGATTTTTGACGATTACATCGAGAAACTTGTGCTACAATGCAATTCGAAGCAGAAAGAATAATGTCGAGCTTGAAGAAAATATGCTGGTGGATAGGGCAGAGGATAAGTACGAGAAAAAGGAATTGCTCGAAATCATCATTAGTGCTGTCGAATTTATTGATGAAAAATACCGGACGCCTTTTGTGCTGCGCGAATTCGAAGGGCTTTCGTACTCCGAAATAGCCGAACTATTGAATATTACTGCAGACAACGCAAAAGTTAAGACTACAAGAGCAAAAAAAATGATTATCAAAGTTTTACAACCGTATTTGAAAGATATTAGCAATTGAGAGGTAAAAAATGAATTACTCAGAAATTTTATATGATTTTGCCGAAGGCAATTTTGACGAAGCAGTCGAATCGGAGCTTTTCTTCGAAATGGCTTCCAATTCAGAGCTTCGCACCGAATTCAAGAACATATTGTCGGTCAATACTGCTTTGAATTCCAATCGTGGAATGTATGCCGTGCCCGAAGAATCAACAAAAGCTATCTTCAGTTCTGTTGGGTTACCGGCAGTTGCTTCTACTCTCAATCCGGCTTTTATCAGTTCTTCGGCAGCAGGAATTTCCAAAACGAAGTTCGTTTCCTCGCTTATTGCTGCTACAATTGTGACTGTACTGTTGACTTTATTTATAAGTGATAATTTTGCAAATAAAAATTTAGAACACAATTCTACTCAAGCATTTCTTCTCAACAATCAAGCATCAAACAAGCTCTCTGACTATTTTGCGGAAAATGCCCAAGATGCCTCAGAGCCAATAGCTTATAAAACTTTGGCAAAAGCCTCTTATACAAAATCGCCGAAATCGAGCAAGCCTCTGATAGCATCGGTTGATAATAACATAATTGCTGAAGTATCAGAATCGGACAAAGTGAAAATCATTGATTCCGAAAATACTTTGGAAAATTTACAAATTCTTGATTCTGAAAATACTTTGGAAAATGTTCAAGATGTTCCCGATAATCAAGAACCTTTATTGAATGATTTTAATACAATTGATAATACAATTTTAGCTGATAATGAGATTGATGTAGTCATATTTCCGCTAGAATCTGAAACATTTTGGAACAAACTCAATCTCGAAGTTAAAAATACACAAGATTGGATGTTGCCATCGCCAACAACGACACCATCTAAATTTGCAGCATTTCATAACTTATCGTTAGCGGTGAATTACGAATTTAACGATAACTTAAGCTCAGGATTTGAAGTCAGACGCGAGACTTTTTTCCAAAAGTTTGATTTCCGAGACGACGAGAATTTACTTACTATAATAGAACAACAACCCAATTTTACGACCTTTTACCTTACAAGCAAATATTCCTTTAATATGAGTGAACTAATTTCACCATATATCCAACTTAGTGCCGGCGCTAATAAAGTTGGTTTCGTGGGAAAATTCTCAGGTGGGGTAAACTATGATTTGACAAACAGTTTTGGAGTTTTGATTGGTGTCGAGTATGCCAATATGTTTTATGGGTATCGTGGCAATACTTTCAATTCTTCAAAGATTGGGTTCTTGTGGGGTTTGAATTATAAATTTTAATAATATATATAGGATTTAATTATGAAAAAGATTCTTTTAACAATAGCAGTATCTGCTATGCTATGGCTGACATCTTGCGAAGACCCGCTCGGTGTAGATGAAAATTACCGAATGACTCAAGAAGTAACATTCGAGACAGTATTGAAATCAAATCGCTCATATCAGGGCCAAACTGAAATCAAAGCTGTAATACGAAGCAAAGCTGAAGAAGAAGCTGTTTTATCGGCTTTGACATCAAAGCGTTTCGATTCTAACTTAGAAATAATTGATGTGAATTTTGGAAATATTGATTATGGTAAAGAAATGCTTGTTGTTTTCTTTGGCGGACCCAAACCAAGCAGTTCAATTTATGTCGAAATATCATCAATTATTCAAAATAATGGCAATATTGTCATCGGTACGAAAGAGTACCAACCCGAAATTGGTACAACTGATATCGGCTACCCAATTCACATAGTCAAAACAAAGCATATTTCCGGCGAAGTTGAATTCGAAGCAACGAAAGTTGTGAAACTCCCAACTGATGATGAGTTCGAGGAATTACAATTTGAAAGCATCAGAACCGGCTCGTACGGCATCGAAGCCGAAACTCCGGTCAGAATGGCTATTCGCAGTAAAGCGGAGGAAGTAGAATTTTTGAAATTGGTGCATTCAAATCAAATTGATGGAGGCGTTACGGTTCCTGTTGTTTTGCCGGACATTGACTATTCGCAAGATATGTACATTATCGTAATGAATGGACCGACAAGTAGCGGCAGTATTTATCTCAGGATTACATCAGTAATCTTGCAAAATCAAAAAATTACAGTTAATTCCACTTTGTTTATTCCGCAAATTGGTACTGATGACATTGGTTATCCATTTCATTTGATTAAACTTAAGAAACGCAGTGAACCTGTCGAATTCTCCAAAACGGATGAATTTCATATTGAAGGCGAGGGAGACCCGATTGAGGACACTAATAACAATTTAAAGTTATCGGCTTGGTCTTGGGTCTCATTCGAGGACTCTAAAGGAAATGTAGATTTCCCTGAAAATCATACAAATCCACAATTTCCATTTACAATTATATTCAAAGAAGACTTTTACGGTTCAGGAATCTCGGGTTGTAATGCCTATAGTTTTGGGTACTTTACAAACAAAAATAATGAACTCGAAATTAAGATGGGGTATTCTACATTAGTGCATTGTGAATTGACTGCAGAATTTATGGCGGCTTTAGGACAAGCTGAAAGCTACAAACTAATGGACGACAAATTAATTATTACGACTAAATCATCATCATACACAAAGATGAGTTTCCGTAAAATTGCATATGTTGAATAATTAACCTCACTCTCCAAAGTAGAAGGAGAAAGACAAAAAAAATGAGGCTGTCCCAAAAGGATAGCCTCTTTTTTTATATTTTCGCCCCAAAATCCTTTCCCCCTCTATCAAGAGGGGGTTAGGGGGTGTGTTGTTTTCTAATTCTTCATCACATCATTAACCAATTGCGCTGCATGTTCAAAATTTTCGGCTACTTTAAATGATAGCCCTGATTTTGAAAGCATTATCTTGGCTTCTTCAGCATTTGTACCGTCTAAGCGGACAATCACCGGCATATTCACATGCACCGTGTTCAGCGCTTGAATTATACCTTGAGCCACGCGGTCACAACGAACAATTCCGCCGAATATATTGATTAATACAGCCTTCACATTTTTGTCGCTCATCATTATACGGAATGCGTTCGCAATTCTTTCAGGATTTGCACCACCGCCCACATCTAAGAAATTAGCCGGTTTGCCGCCCGAAAGTTGAATCAAATCCATTGTTGCCATTGCCAATCCGGCACCGTTTACCATACATCCGACGTTGCCGTCCAATTTGATATAGTTCAGATTGTACTTAGACGCTTCAACTTCCAAAGGGTCTTCCTCGGTCACGTCACGTAATTCCATGTATTCGGGATGACGGAACAAAGCATTTTCATCAAAAGTCATTTTGCAATCCAAAGCAATCATTTTGCCGTCATTTGTGAGAACCAAAGGATTGATTTCTACCAAACTGCAATCCAAATCTTCGTATGCTTCGACCAAATTATTGATGAATTTAACGAAATTATTGAATGCTTCGCCGGCAAGTCCGAGACCAAACCCAAGACTGCGTGCTTGGAATTGTTGGAATCCTGTTGCAGGGTCAATGTGTTCCTTCAGAATTTTTTCGGGAGTCTCTTCGGCAACTTTTTCAATCTCAACGCCACCTTCGGTCGAAACCATGATAACGTTTTTGCCGGTAGTTCTGTCCAATGTGATGGATGCATAGAACTCGCGGTCAATTGCCACGCCTTCTTCGACTAAGACTTTGGAAACAACGCTTCCTTCTTCGCCGGTTTGGATGGTAACGAGACGATTGCCCAATATTTCTCTCGCATATTGATATACTTTGTCGGAAATATTGCCATTGCGAATGATATTTACACCTCTGACAGGGCTATCAAACAAGTAGATTGGTTGCCCTGTTTCGATATTTTTAACTGTGCCTTTGCCTCGTCCGCCGGCATGTATTTGCGCCTTCAGAACGACTGTGCCAATTCCTTGCGATTCAAATTCATCATAAGTAATCTTTCCTGCATCAAATGCATTGAAAATTACCCTGTTTTTCAGAACCGGTACCTTGTAACGCTTCAGCAATTCTTTGGCTTGGTACTCATGAATTTTCATGCTAAACCTTTAATAATTTTATTTCCGAAAATATGTCATATTACAAAATTAATAAATCGTTTCTAATAGCAAATTATTTTTATTATGATATGATTTTTTAATTTTCGGTATTTTTCATAGTTGTCATTTGTATAATTATTCGCTGAACAAACAGGCTTAATTATCATAATAAAAGGTCATCATAAACACTTGTCGGTGCTTATAATGACCTAAAATTATTTACAAATTATTTATGCTTATTGATTTATCTTACGATGCTAAATTTGGTTGAATATCGCTGCCCACCAATCTCGCATACCAAAAAGTATATTCCGTTTGCAAAGCTGCTCAAATCAAATGTGTATTCGAGTTTATCGCCATTTACTGTAAATAATTCGCTCAAAGCAGTTCCATTCAAATCGCTAATGTGCATTTTTTCAATTTGTCCAATATTCAAATTATTGAAATTGATATTTAGTTGACTTATTGCCGGATTGGGAAATAAAGCAACATAATCACTCAAATCGAAATCACGAACGCTATTAGGAGTCGATATCCCCTCTCCGGAAAGATTGATTTCCACCCATTTATTAGCTATATCATTGGTTTCAATGATTACAGATGCATTATACACTCTGGTTTCAGTAGGGGAGAATGCAATTTGGACTATCATATCATTACCCGGTTGAATAGTAGAAATCATAGAAGATGCAAATGAAAAGTATGATTTATCTAAACCATCAAATCCAATTGTTTCTATTTCCAAGTCTGCATCTCCAATGTTACTGATTGTAAATTGGCTTGTTCCATTTTCAGTCAATTCGACCTCGCCATAATCTATTGATTGAACTGATAGTGTCATACTTGGCGAACCCACTGCCTCAGATTGCCCGAAAAGCTCTACAAGTTCAGTAGCTGCATTCGTTGCGTTCGATTCGATTATTATCATAGCATAAAATTCTTCAGCGATAATTTTGGGATTGAAAGTTACTTCTATATCCAAAACTTCATTTGGCTGAATTATAACTCCTTCGTAGGTATCGGGAATTGAAAAAGCCATGTAATCATCATCAACCAATTCAATTAAATCAATTACTAAGGGAGCTTCTCCGGTGTTGTACAACTGAACTGTTTGTTTGGCTGTTTCATTAACATTCTTAGTCCCAAAATCCAGTACATATTGGTCAACTGTTAATTTGGGCTCTTTGGGCTTTTCTCCGAATGAATACTTGTAGAAATTTCGCGAAAATTGGAAGTCCGGCAAAGTAACACCTGTGCCGAAATAAATTTCTTCGCCAATTGTAAAACCACAAGACCAAGCTGTATTATTATACGGTAAATTCATTTCCGTCATTAGTTTCCAATTATCTGTCATTGGGTCATATTCGTAACAATCTTTGTAAGTCTCGGTGTATTGGCTTTGTCCGCCTGCGATATAGACTTTGCCTTTCATAGCATATGCAACTGCTGTTTGTCTGGCAGTTCCGGTAAATGATTTTTTGGGGATAAATTGATAGGTAGATGGATTGAATTCATACCATGTAATATATTCGGCTACACCAAATGATAAATTGCCCAAACCAACGAAAACTCTGCCATCTACAACTATTGCACTTGAAAATAATATACCATCTTCGGGATAATCTCCTATATATGTCCAAGAATCATTGCTTGGATTATACTCCCAAACGTCTCTATGAACGCCGCCACCTTCGCCGCTGAATCCGCCACCGACATAGCCTTTGCCGTTTATTGAGAAGTTAAAGCAAGCGTCACGTGGTCCACCGGGGAAATCTTTCAATTGTGTCCATTGTTGGCTCGTTGGGTCAAATTTCCAAAAATCTTTTTTTAATGTTTGAAGTGTTCCTTCTGGGTCGCCGCCTCCCACGTAAGCAATGCCGTCAATCACGAAATGAAAAGCCCAGCCTCGTTCGCCGCCACCTATGTCGGGCATCTTTTCCCAAGTTTTGGTGCTTGGGTCATATCGCCAGAAATTTTTCTCATTAGGTCCGCCACCAACGTACCCAAATCCATCTATTTCAAACGAAATGCAACCATCGGTCGCCGGTCCGCCATAATCTGCAATTCTCTCCCAAGAGTTTGCGTTAATTGTGAAGCATACCATACAAATGATTGCTGCTAAATATAATTTGTAGTAACTCATGTTAGCTCCGAATAAAAGTTTAAAATGTTGTTTATTTATACATAATCAATGTCTCCTATTGAATTTACAATAATATTAGCACGACTTATCTTCAAAGCATAGAGACTAATTTAAAAAATATCTAAAAAACTTAGCGCAAAGGAATCAATTTGGCTTATCCTTTTTGACAAAAAAAGCAACAATTACTGTGGTTATGATACCCATAACCGGTGCTCCAATAAGCCCCTGAATCATATAGCTTTGGAGATTGAAGTAATCACTTGCTGCGGCATGAGTCATTTTCCCTGATTCAACTACGTAATTGATAATAGTCGGGAAATACTCCGGTGTAATCATTGTTGATGTTATATATTGAGTCAACGGACTTAGTATTGTGACTATCAATGTTATTATCAGACCGGTGATTACGCCGTTTTTGTATGACATTATGCCATTAAAATAATTCTTTCTCTTATCGAGCAAAGCAAATACATACAATGTAATCGCAGGAATGGCAACAAAATTAGTATAAATCGCATGCTTATCAATATGCTCTGAATGTAATCCGAGTACTTTTTCTAACAACATCCAAAGCAACATCATAGCTGCAAATATTAATGCCCATTTTATTTCGATTTTGTATTTATTCATGATTTTCTCCGGCGATTAAGCTTTTAGTTCTTGCCATATACCATGAATATTCCCGTCAGGGTCAGTAAAATAGCATATCCAACCAACGCCGGGAACTTCCATTTTCGGCAATACGATTTGCCCGCCTGAGCTGACAATTTTCTCGGCGGTATCGTCAATACTTTCGACAATGATTGAATTTACCAAGGGTTGCTTGGGGTCTTTTTTTGCCATCACGGCACCATTGATGCCGGGAGTACTGTTATCGCCCGAAACTGCAAACCAATATTCATCTTCGCCAAATTGCTGGAAATTCCAACTGAAAACTTCCTCGAAGAATTTCATTGTTTTTGCAGGGCGGTCGCAAGGAATCTCGAAATGCACTACTCTATTATACATATAAACCTCATTAAAATATTGAATAAACTTAATTCAATACAAAAATAAAGTTAGTCAATCACAATAATCTTGTCATATGATAAGAAATGACGCCTATTTCGAGGAGATATACTTTCGGATGCGGCTCAATGAAGTATCGGTGATACCTAAATAAGATGCAACATGCTTTAGCGGAGCATAGTGCAGTATCTCGGGATTTTCACTCAATAAAGCAAGATATCTGTCCGTAGCCGAATCGGTAATCATCGCCAGCGAACGCTCTTTGGTAGAAAAAAGCGCTCTTGCCATCCATGTCCGTCCCCATTCGGTGAATGCATTTATGGTTTGGAACAATTCCTGAAATTCGCTGAATGATATTTTCCAACATGTGCAATCAGTCAGTGCCTGGATGTTTTCCTTAGTTTGGCTACGCAAAAATAGCGATGCCACTTCAATAACGATGTCGCCCGGACTGAAAAATGCTGTGGTTACCTCGTTACCTTCGAAACTATTTGCATAAGCACGGATTAAGCCTTCTTCCAAGCAAAAGTATTCGTTTGCAATTTGCCCTTCGCGAAGCAAAAAGTCGCCTTTTGCAATCTGCACCTTTTCGTGGCGCGAACAAATCATATCGTAATCGCTCGTTTTCAGACTCGGGTAATTATATATTTGTCTAACAGTAGTAAACTCATTCATAAATTCATCCAATTTATTTTTTTTAATTTAAACTTTTCCCTATTTGACATGACACATGAAAGGCGAAAAAGTCACCAACTTTTTTCGATTTGTTGAATTTTTATAAAAATAATCAAAATAAATTTGCATAGTTCAAAAAATTTTGTATGTTTGCATTATCCATATTGTGTGTTTAGAGCATTTTCCTACCGAAGCGAGCTGCCCATGCTCGCTTTAGTTTTTTTGTGCCCACTGTCCCGTATTTGTGTCTCGCATCCTAATACTTTCACCAACATAGCCCATGAATTTATTCGTGGGAAAAGAAGAACCAAGACGACCTCACCCCGACCCTCTCCAAAGGAGAGGGAGAAAGACAGTGAAAATCCCTCAAAAGCCGTTCCCCCTCTTGCAAGATTGGGTTAGGGGGTGTTCAGACAGCGTCCCGTCAGTTGTTCTTTCCCGTATTTGTTCTCTGTCACGTCTTTGTTCTCTGTCTCGTATTCGTTCTTTGTCTCGTTTTTGTAACAACTGACGGAACGTTAAATTTTCAAAAAAAAATTAAAAAAAAATTTGCACAATTCAAAAAATTTTGTATGTTTGTAATGCCTTTATATTTTAAAAATTGTTAATTTTTAAAAACAAAATCAAGTAGAATTTCTCTACCGAAGCGAGCTCCCCGTGCTCGCTTTGGTTTTTTTTGAGCCTCGCATCCTAAACACCTTTACAAACATAGCCCACGGTTTCAACCGTGGGAACATGGAAATTATAAGAGAATTTAAACCATTTTAATGGTTCGGGGAAATTGAAATCGTACACGGTTAAAACCGTGTTTAATAGGGTAAAAACCTAAACACCTTCCCACGAATGAATTCGTGGGCTATGGTTTTGCGTCCCGTCAGTTGTTCTGTCCCGTCTTTGTTCTCTGTCTCGAATTTGTTCTTTGTCCCGTTTTTGTTCTCTGTCTCGTTTTTGAAACAACTGACGGAACAAGAAATAATGACACACTGTTTCGTTAAAAATGTTAATTTTGTAATGTGATTTTGACTGTTGCAACAAATTAACATACGCTACATGGCTGAGAACATCAAAGACAAACTGAACAAATTGGTTTTCGATTTTAAATTGTCCAACTATCGCGATTTAAACGAGAGCCAAACAAGGATTTCATACATTGACAGATTTTGGGAACTTTTGGGATGGAATGTCCGCAATCCGCTCGAAGTCCAAGTGGAGCGCACCGACAAAAGCTATATGGGCAGAAGACCCGATTACCGCTTCATCAAAGGGAACAAAACCCTGTTTTTTGTGGAGGCGAAAAAACCTGCCGAAGATTTGACCAACCCCCGACACATCTATCAGACCAAGCTCTATTGCTGGAACGGTAAAGTGCCTATTGCAATATTGACCGATTTCGAAGAGTTCCGTCCTTTCAGGGCGCTCGGCAAACCGCTTATTGGCGATGCAAAAAAGGGGCTAATCAAAGAATTGGACATGCTTTGCGAGGAATATCCCGACAGAGTTGACGATTTGTTGGCTACTTTTGGGCGAGAAGCCGTTTTTGCGGGCTCATTGGACGAACTTGTCAAACCCACTCAGTTAGAACTTCGCGATACTGTGGATAAACATTTCCTCAATTCGCTTTCGGAGTGGCGAATCAAACTCGCATCGCTAATCGCAAAAAAGAATCATTTCGATAATGAGTTCGAGCTTGCCGAAGCCACTCAACGAATCTTGGACAGGCTTGTGTTTCTGCGGATTTTGCAAGATAGGGACATCGAAAACACCGACTTCATCAAGAGCATTCTCGAGCATCGAGTCGGCAATTCCTATGCTGCATTTCTGATGATTTGCAAGGAACTCGCACCGAAATACAACGGGCTGATTTTCAATCCGCATCCGCTATCCGAAAATCTCACAATCGAAGCATCGCTATTCAAAAATATCGTCAAAGAGCTGAATGTGGAGGATTCGCCCTACAGATTCGACGAAATCCCCGTAGAAGTGCTCGGCACAATTTACGAGCGATTCTTGGGCGACGAAATCAGCTTCGATAAGGGCAGACAAGTTGTCATAGACCAAAAGCCCGAAGTGCGGAAAGCGGGCGGCGTTTACTACACTCCTCAGTACATCGTCGAGTACATCGTCGCAAACACTGTCGGGAAGCTATTGGAGCAAGCCCGAACACCGGACGATGTCAGCCGGCTCAAAATACTCGACCCCGCATGTGGCTCCGGCTCATTCCTTTTGGGGGCTTTCGATGCACTAATCAAATGGCACGAGGATTACTACAACGCTCATATCACCGAAATTCACGAAAAGAAGGGCAGAAACACGCATTTGCTGGCATTCATGGACGAAGAGACCGGCAAGTTGAGATTGACCGCACGAAAAAAGGGCAGAATACTCCAAAACAACATCTACGGTGTGGATATTGACAAGCAGGCGACCGAAGTGGCACAGATGTCGCTCTATTTGAAAGTGTTGGAGGGCATCGCCAAGGAGCCGCTCGCAGTCTTGGGATTCCAAGATGCACTGCTGCCAAAGATGGACGACAACATCAAATGCGGCAACTCGCTAATCGGCAGCGACTTCATCAGCGATGACTTTTTCGGGATGTCCGAGCGGGAGCGGCACAAAATCAACCCATTCGATTGGGAAGTCGCATTCCCATTCTTGAAAATGACGGGTGGCTTCGATGCCGTCATAGGCAATCCGCCGTATATAAGAATACAGACAATTCAAGAGTTTAATCCTAAAACTGTTGAAGCTTTAAAAAACAAATACCTATCTGCACAAAACGGGAATTATGACATATATGTATGCTTTGTAGAACAAGGAGTTAAATTGCTCAGTGAGAAAGGACTCTTAGGATTTATTCTACCTCATAAATTTTTTAATGCAAATTATGGACAAGGTTTAAGAACTATCTTATCTAAGAATAACAATATTAGTGAAATAATACATTTTGGAGACATTCAAATATTTGATGGAGCGACTACATATACTTGTTTACTTTTTTTGAATCGGTTTAATAATGATAGTTTTAGTTTTACAAAAGTTGAAAATTTAGATAATTGGCGTTACTTTAAAAAATCTTCATCAAACGCTATTGATTCATCTATTTTGAAAATGAATGAATGGAATTTCCAGTTATTAAATGATAGAGATCTTATGCTCAAACTAAATAGTTACGAAACAAAACTTTCAGACTTTACTGAAAATATTTCCCAAGGTTTTAAAACAGGTTCGGATGAAATATTTATACACAATTTTGAGGAAGAATTTTTAGAGGAACAATATTATGTAAAAGTATTGAAAGGAAAAGATATCCAAAGATATTCAATAGATTTCTTGAATAGATTTGCGATTTTTCCTTATATAAATGGTGTCCCTATAACCGAGACTGATTTATCCAAGGATTCACCTAAAATATATAACTATCTATTGAGAAATAAAGATAGATTAATGCAAAGAGATAGAGGGAAACTAAAGGGACCAGCTTGGTTTTGTTTTAGCCGCACTCAATTTATAAGACTTGTAGATTTAAAAAAAATTATCACTCGTGATTTGGCTAATACACCATCATTTACTCTTGATGACGGTGTTGGATATGGTCTAATGGGCGGATATGGAATTACATTGTTGCCAACAGTAAAAGAGTCAATTTATTATATTTTGGGATTGTTGAATTCATCAGTATCAGGATATTTTATTTCAAAATCATCATCTTATTATAGAGGTGGATTCTATTCTTATGAAAAACGTTTTATTAAAGATATACCTATTAAGAAAATAAATTTTGAAAATAATCATGAGAAAGCACAGCACGACAAGATAGTAGAACTCGTCGAGCGAATGTTGCGACTGCACAAGGAATTGCAAACAGCCACAGAGTTCGACCGCAAGCACATAGAGCAATACATCTCCCGCACGGACAAAGAAATAGACGCCCTCGTTTACCAACTCTACGCCCTCACCCCCGAAGAAATCAAAATCGTCGAAGGAGGAGAGTGAAAGGAAAAAAATTTGCAATGACACACTATTTCGTTAAAAATGATATATTTGTAAAAAATATTATGGTAAATTTTTATGACTTGGAATAACAAAATGTTAAACGAACCAATGAATGGAGATTGGGGAGGCAGTTGGACAACAAGAAAGTTGGACGCATTTGCAAAGTATGTAAGTGCTTATCTGAAAATAATGAACAATCAAAGGCATTGGAAAACAATTTATTTCGATGGTTTTGCTGGCAGTGGTGATAGAAATATAACATCAACTGAACTATATGAATCACTCTTGTTTACTCAGGAAGAAGAAGCAGGTTACAAAGGTGCTGCAGAGAGAGTTTTGACATTACCTGATAATCTTGCTTTTGATTATTATTATTTTATAGATAACAATAAGGTATCATTAGAGAATCTAAAACAAAAAATTTCCCATTACGGAGAAGAGAAAAATATAAAATTAGTATTTCGTAAAGGCGAATGTAATGCAAATTTAGATAAACTTTCTCGAATAATGAAGGATAAACCTAATGTTTATGCATCACTTATTTTTCTTGATCCATTTGGAATGCAAATCAATTGGAATTCTATTGAAAATCTTAAAAATACTCGGTCTGATATTTGGATATTGATTCCAACAGGAGTGATTGTAAACAGACTGTTAGATAGAAATGGCACTTTGAAATATTTAGAGAAATTACAATCATTTCTCGGTTTAAATGAAAATGAAATAAAAGAACACTTTTATAGAGGGGAAACAGCAATAACCTTATTTGGCGATGAGGAAATCATCACAAAAATTTCAAAACCAATTGAACGTATTGCTGAATTATACATAAAAAGACTCCGTTCGATTTGGGAGCATGTCTCCGATAAACCATTAGTTCTGAAAAATACCCGTGGTCTGCCAATATATCATTTTGTTTTTGCATCAAATAATCAAACTGCAATTAAAATAGCTAATGAAATAATAAAGGCGATTTAATCATGTCAAAATCAAGAATTGAATGGACAGAGAGTACATGGAACCCGATTACGGGGTGTACGAAAATTTCTTCCGGCTGCCGATTCTGCTACGCAGAAATTATGGCAAGAAGGTTGCAAGCTATGGGGCAACCCAAGTATGCCGATGGTTTCAAGCTGACTATTCACCCGGATACGCTTGATGAGCCATATACTTGGAAGAAACCCAGAGTGGTATTCGTTAATTCGATGAGCGATATCTTTCATAAAGACGTTCCGATTGAATTCATTCAAAAAATTTTCAAGGTCATCAACGACAATCCGCAACATGTTTTTCAGGTTCTGACCAAACGAGCAGATGTTCTATATAAATATGACAGTGCGGGATTGCTGAATTGGTCTGAGAATTTGTGGATGGGTGTAACGGTAGAAAGTTCCAAAGTTACCAAAAGAATAGATTTTTTGAGACGAACCGGAGCACATGTCAAATTTCTCTCCTGCGAACCCTTGATTAGTGCTATTCCCAATATGAATCTTAGCGGAATTGATTGGGTAATTACAGGTGGCGAAAGCGGACGAACTCCTCGCCCAATAGACAAAGAATGGGTGCTCGACATTAAGCAACAATGCGATAATCTGGGCGTTGCCTTTTACTTCAAACAATGGGGCGGTACAAATAAGAAAAAAAGCGGAAGAATGATTGATGGCGTTACTTATGATGCCATGCCGAGAAGCGTCACAATCTCCAACACTAAAACGGCTTAAAAACAAACAAAAATCGGGTTGCAAATTCATGCCACCCGATTAAATATTATGTCAAATTCCTTCTGTCCCGTCAGTTGTTCTATCACGTCTTTGTTCTCTGTCTCGAAAATTGTTCTCTGTCCCGTTTTTGTTCTCTGTCCCGTTTTTGTAACAACTGACGGAACAAGTTTCTTACCAGCCCACTTTCATCAGGTAGCTGAGCAAAATACCCGCGGCAACTGCCGAGCCGATTACACCGGAGACGTTTGGCGCCATTGCGTGCATCAGCAAGTAGTTGGATTTGTCTTCCTTTTGTCCCAATTGATGGACTACGCGGGCGCTATCGGGCACTGCCGATACACCTGCCGCTCCAATCATTGGGTTGAGTTTGTCGTCGCCCTTCAGGAATAAGTTCATGAATTTGGCGAATAATACACCACCTGCCGTTGCAACCATGAATGAGACCGCTCCAAGCCCGAAAATCAGAATTGATTGCGGTGTCAAAAAAGTAGTCGCTTGTGTAGATGCCCCGACTGTTACACCTAGTAAAATCGTCACGATGTCAATCAATTGCTTGCTTGCGGTGTCTGCCAATCGTTTTGTGACGCCGGATTCCTTGAGCAAATTGCCAAAGAATAGCATCCCAAGCAATGGCAATGCACCGGGAGAAATAAATGTTGTGAGCAATAATCCGACGATTGGGAATATCATTTTTTCAGTCTTGGAAACTGCACGTGGCGGTTTCATTTTGATTTGTCGTTCTTCTTTCGATGTCAATAATTTGATAATCGGTGGTTGAATCACGGGCACCAATGCCATATACGAATAAGCTGCTATTGCAATCGCTCCGATGAGTTCGGGCGCCAATCGCGATGACAAGAATATCGCCGTAGGACCGTCAGCACCACCGATAATACCGATGGCAGCGGCTTGGTTGAGCGTAAATCCGAGTGCTAATGCAGTCAAAAATGTCAGAAATATACCGATTTGAGCCGCTGCACCCAACACCATCAGTCTGGGATTAGAGAGCAGTGTGGAAAAGTCGGTCATCGCTCCAATTCCGAGAAATATCAAGGGCGGATAAAGCCCTTTGAGCACGCCGTAATACAGCATATTCATTACGCTGCCGTCTTCGTAAATCCCGATTTGCATCCCCATATTTTCCAGAAACGGGATATTTCCGATTAGGATACCAAATCCAATCGGCACGAGCAGAAGGGGTTCGTAATCTTTTGTAATCGCCAAATAAATAAAAATCAACCCTACCATAATCATGATAAGGTGTCCCCAGGTAACGTTAGCAAAACCCGAGAGCTCCATAAAATGCATTACACCTTCCATCAGTCGCCACTCCCGATTTCAATCAAAAGGTCTCCTTCGAGCACCGAATCATTAACGTTGACTTTGATTGAAACGATAACACCGCTATTATCGGCTTTGATGTCGTTTTCCATTTTCATGGCTTCCATTACTAATATTGTTTCGCCAACTTGGACAGTATCGCCCTGGCGTTTTTTGATTTCGAGAATAGTTCCCGGCAAGGGTGCTTTGATAACACCAACACCTTTTTTATCGGTAGGTTTGTTGGTTTTTTGACCCGGATTATAATTAGGCGGCGCAGTAGCACGTGTCAATGTAGGAGTTTTCGTGATTTTTTGTTGAGTATGAATATCAACTTTGTAAATTGTACCATTAACTTCAATTTCAGCTATGTTGTCTTCGACGTTAATAATATCAACACCATATTTGTTTCCGTGTATTGAGAATTCAAATTTTTTCATGATTAGACCCGGTAATTATTATAAATATCTCTTAAACTAAATATCTTCGAGCTCCAAGGCGAGTATGGTCTGGGAGCTTTTTTTATAGTAAGTATAGCAGCTTCGTCGTCGTGAATTTCGCCGAAATAAAGGCTCAATGCCATAGCAATGGCAGCGTTAATTTCGCCGGAAACTGCAATTTCTTTTGTTTCAGTTTTTTCAACACCCTTAGTTTTCGATTTCTTTCTTTGTACTAAATTTATAACTTTAGGAATATTAAAAACTACAGAAGCAAGAATAAGCAAAGCTGAAAACACGACCAACATTCCAACTACTGACATTCCCATAGCATCATCCATCCATTGATTTTGCAAATCAAATTTGAGAGATGTAATGGGCGGTGGCGAAGTTTGCATCAACACGCCGGAAAGCAAATTATAAGTTTCATTTATCATTTTGTTTATCCCTCATTATTACAATGGTATATTATCATGTTTTTTGAGCGGATTTGTATCTTTTTTCGATGACAGCATTTGCAGCGCTCTGATTACTCTAAATCTTGTATTTCTCGGTTCGATAACGTCGTCAATGTATCCGTGTTTCGCTGCTACGTAAGGGTTCGCAAATTTTTCGCGATATTCTTGTTCTTTTTCTGCAAAGAATTTTGCTCTATCTTCCGGATTTTCAATTGCACTCATTTCCTTTTGGTACAATACTTCGATAGCGCCTTTGGGTCCCATTACAGCGATTTCGGCTGAGGGCCAAGCGTAATTAATGTCGCCGCGTAAATGCTTCGAACTCATTACATCGTAAGCGCCACCATAAGCCTTGCGGAGAATAACCGTAACTTTGGGTACAGTTGCTTCGCCATAAGCGAACAATAATTTCGCACCGTGAATGATTATGCCACCGTACTCTTGTGCTGTTCCGGGCAAAAATCCGGGCACATCTACTAAAGTTAGAATCGGAATATTAAAAGCATCACAAAAACGCACGAAGCGTGCAGCTTTGCGTGAAGCATTAATATCGAGCACACCTGCTAAGTAATTGGGTTGATTGGCAACTATTCCCACAGGAGTTCCGTTGAATTTAGAGAATCCGATTACTATGTTTTGGGCATAATGGCGATGGATTTCGAGAAATTCTTCGTCATCGGCAATAGTGTGAATTACATCTTTAACGTCGTAAGGCTTATTCGGATTATCAGGCACAATATAATTCAAATTATTTTCGAGTCTGTCAATTGGGTCCGAACAAACATATATCGGTGGGTCTTCGTGGTTATTTTGTGGCAAATAGCTCAATAATTTGCGAATAAGCAAGAGCCCTTCGTCTTCGCTATCGGCAACGAAGTGAGTTACGCCGGATTTTGTTCCGTGCACTCTTGCGCCGCCAAGCTCTTCGACAGTCACATCTTCGTTCGTCACGGTCTTTACGACTTTTGGACCTGTCACAAACATATAGCTTGTACCTTGGCTCATGATTGTAAAATCAGTCAATGCCGGAGAATAAACCGCACCACCGGCACAGGGTCCGAATACAGCAGAAATTTGCGGTACCACACCCGAAGCCATAATATTACGTTGGAAAATTTCGGCATATCCACCAAGACTTTTCACACCTTCTTGAATCCGTGCACCACCTGAATCGTTGATACCAATTACCGGAGCGCCGACTTTCATCGCTTTGTCCATTACTTTGCATATTTTTTGTGCAAACATTTCGGATAGCGAACCTCCAAAAATTGTGAAATCTTGCGAAAAAATAAAAACGAGCCTGCCGTCAATTGTCCCGTAACCGGTTACAACACCATCTGAAAGATACTCTTCGACGTCGCTGCCGAAATCAGTCGGTTTACTCGACACGAACATGTCGAATTCCTCGAAACTTCCTTCGTCCAACAATTTTTCGATTCTTTCTCTTGCAGTGTATTTACCCTTTTTGTGCTGCGCTTCAATCCTTTTTTCTCCACCACCAAGCCTCGCTTTTTCCCTTAATGCCATCAATTCTTTGATTTTTTCTTCTATAGCCATGAAATCCTCAATAAAGTTCTATTAAAAAAATGTAATAATTCCATATACAAAATTAAGTAATTCCATAGAATAAAAAAACGATTTATTGTGAAAAGCGTGTGAATAAATACGATTTTTTAGTTATAGTATTGACTAAAATAATGCAATAAGAAAACATAAATATAGTCTTAGTATCAAAATTTATAAATTGAGAAAAATTAATGAAAAGTAAATTCAAATCTTATGCTCCTGTATTCGGGGTTTTGGCAATCGTAATTGTATTTAGTATAATTGCTTATAAGAATTTTCGAGATGGCGAAGACATCGTAATGCCAAAGGTGATGGACGAGCTTATCAAACCATATGTCAATCTCATCGGCAATGGTGAATTCGAACAAGCATACTCCCAATATACTTCGATTGATTATAAACGCAAGTATACGACTGCTCGGTATTTAGCTGCACAAGATTCCAATTTAACGAAATTCGGCAAGATAACGGACATCAAGCCTGTTTCGGGGATTATGGTCAGCGAGAAATCACCGACTAAACCTTGGATTTACAAAGGCACTTTTGCTTATATCGGCGAGAAGGACACGATGAGGATAGTGATTGATGTGACGCTCGAAGATGGGTTTTTCAAAATTTACAACACATATAATTCCTATGTGGCAATCAGTTCGGTCACACCGGTGATATATTAGTTTTCGCTTTCGACAATTTTGTATAATTTATCAGCTTTTCTGAGGCGCTGCCCGACCGGAATCGAAACCACCATGCCTTTTCTTGCAACTTCCATATTGCCTTGCCCGTCACGCAATTCGCTGACTGTGGATTCCCATATACCCGAAGTTGGTCCAACGACCATAATTTGTTCGCCTAATGCCAAGTCACCGGCACGAATCCGAAACTCTGCGACTTCAATTTTTGAAAAATAATTTGTTACATCACCGATGTAAACCTTTTTTGTTGTAGCTTGCGAACCGTATTTGCTGCTCCATTCGCCTAATTTTTGCCCCAAATAGTATCCATCCCAAAAGCCGCGATTAAAGACTCGAGACAGTCGAGCTTCCCAGTCAGCGATTTTTTCCGGTGTGTAAGTACCTTCGGAGATTGCTGTCACAGCTTCTTTGTAACATTCGGCAACGGTTTTGACATAATCAGCCGACCTGCCACGACCCTCAATTTTCAGTACACTCACACCCGCATCAATAATCTTATCCAAAAAGTGAATCGTTTTCAAGTCTTTTGGCGACATGATATATTGATTATCAACTTCAAGCTCGTATCCCGTTTCTTTGTCCGTTACAACATAGCCACGACGGCATGTTTGGTAGCACGAGCCCCGATTTGCCGATTTGTTGAACTCGTGCAAACTCAAATAACATTTGCCGGAAACTGCCATACATAAGGCTCCGTGAGCAAAAATTTCGACCCGAATCAGATTTCCAGATGGTCCGCAAAGTTGGTTTATTTCAATTTGCTTTGAAATTTCCGCCACTTGGTCTAAGTTCAATTCTCTCGCCAAAACCATTACATCTGCAAACTTTGCCCAAAATTCGACAGCCGTATAATTGGCGATATTCAGTTGTGTCGAAATATGAATTTTTTGCTCAATTGAATTTGCATATTGAATTACCGCTATATCAGATGCTATCACAGCGTCAATCTCATTTTCTTTGGCTTGATTGACAATTTCTCGCATTAGTGATAAATCATCTTGGTAAATTTCAGTATTTAGTGTTAAATAAGTTCTGATTCCATTTTCCTGGCAACGTTCACGAATTAGCTTCAAATCTGCAAAAGTAAAGTTGACCGATGAGCGAGCTCGCATATTCAATTTATCAATCCCGAAATAGACTGAGTCCGCTCCGGCTTGGATTGCCACTGCCAGCGACTCGAAAGAGCCAACAGGTGCCATTATTTCGATTTTATTTTGCATTTCGTTTGATTAATCTTTTCAACAATTCGATTTCGTCCTTTTTCAGGAAATTCATGAAATATAAAGCGATAAAGTAAACAAATATACCAACAAAGCGGATTAAAATATTATATAAATCAACGCCAAAATCAATCACATGATTGAATATGAAATATATCGCTAATGCCAAAATGATAATAAATGTGACACGCGACCATTCGTAGCTGATTTTGTAATATTTTTGAGCATAGAAATATATGATGATTGCACTAATCAAATATCCTCCAAATTGAGCAAACGCTGCCCCATACATGCCGAAGTGGGGGATTAGGGCGAAATTCAAAATGATATTTGCCACTGCAGCGGCACCGATAGCAATTGGTAGATATTGGGTTTTCTTTTCTATCAATATCCCGGCATTGAAATTAGTAAAAGCACCGTTGAAATAATATGCTCCGAGTATAATTGGTACAATTCCAAGCCCGTTCCAATACATCGGATTTATTAATTTGCCGCCTATTCCGGGCATCGCTACGATGTATTCCAAGAAAAATGAAACGAACAAAAATATGAATGCCGAAATTAAGGTGAAATAGGTGAAGATGCGCGAATACATTTCCTTCGCGTTTTCCTCTTTAAAGGTGCTCAAGTAAAATGGTTTCCAAGCGTATTCGAAAATCGTCACAAATAGCATCATCGGAATTCCGAGCCTATGATTGGTCTGATATGTAGTCAGGAATTCGGGCGAATCGTTGAGCATTTTGATTATCGGGCGGTCGGCTACTTGCAATACGATAGCAGAAAAGTTCGCAGGAAGCGTCGGCAGACCAAACTTTAGCATCTGAATAAAGAGCTTAATATCAAAAGTAAGGTTGATGTTTTTGAAAATCAGCGGAATAAATAGCAAAAATCCTATGATAGAGGAGATTAATTGAGCGTAGAAAACTCCGGCGGCTCCTAATCCATCGAACACTACAAATTTGAAATTAAGTGCAACGGCAATCAAAATGAGCACAAACTTTGTCATTGCAAATTTCATCGCCTTGTTGGTCATACGCAAATAGGCAAAGGGGATGAGTATTAGTGCATCAAAAAATGGGATGAAAACTGCTGTCCGTATAAGAAATCCCGGGCTATCAATATCGCCGCTTGCAATGTATGCTCCAAAAGTTTCGGAGTTCAAGAAAATCAAAATTGTGCCTACAATGCTGATAAGCTGAATCGCAACCCACGAATGAGTGAACACTTTTTGCGAATCTGCGACAGTACCGCTCTTGAAAAATCTGAAATAGGAAGATTCAAGCCCGAACGAGTACAAAATGTTCACAAAGGCAATAATGGAGTAAGTATAAATCACAAAATCGAATTCGACGGGATTGAGGTAGTTTGTATAAACAGGGGTGAGCATGAAAGTCAGAAATCTCCCGATGATTGTCGAGAGTCCGTATATGAGAGTTTCCGTGCCTAATCTCTTTAATTGTCCGAACATTTCAAAATGTAATTTTAACAAACATCAAAATTACATAGAATTTATCCAACAAAAAAATTCGCTTGCATTCTAACATTTTATTCAAGTCCTCAACTCACTTTATCGCATTCAGCAATCCGTCGCGGAGCCAGTTTGCAATTGCTTGACGATTGTTTTTTTCTATAAGGCGGATTTGGTCTCTTTGATTTTGAATATTGCCGATTTCGATGAAAATCATTGTTGGAATCGTATTGCGAATCATATATAAATTGCGTGAAGTAACTGTACCGTCATAACCTCGTCCAGGCTGTGCTCTGCGATACTTATCTTCAATCGTTGTCAGCAAAATTTCGGCAACTCGTTTGCCCTCGGCGCTGGTTTCGCCATGGTAGAAAAATATATCTATCATTTTGCCTGTGTAGCGAGAATCAACATGTGTTTCTATACTATACTGCTTTTTGCCGGAAGCTTGGTTCTTGTAATACAAATTATTGATAATTTCCACTCGCTTTTTTAAGCGCTCTAATTGATTAATTGATATAGCCGAACCATCAATATAAACCTCATTGTAGGAATTATTGAGGTAATATCCGTCGCGGATGCCATCTGATGAATCTTGCACAATGACATAAACTTCGGCTCCATATTCGATTAAATTGCGAGCAAGCCGTAGCGAAACATCGTAGGCATACTCGTCTTCGTGTAATTCATGATTATCTCTGTAACCAACCGCTCCAGGGTCTGGTCCGCCATGCCCCGAAACGATATAAAAAATGCAATCTTTTAATTTGTGGCTCAGTATTTTTACATTTTTATATTTCTCACCGAATAATTCAACCACTACTTCAGTCGGAAGCTTTTTCTTTATTTTTTTAGCAGAATTAGACTTTTTGGGCGAATCAAGTTCAAATTGTGGCAGCCACAGAATATGGTCTTTGCGGTAGTTGCCTTTTTTGACAGCCTTACGGTGCATGTCGTCATTATAATCCTGGATGCTCACAGCATAGGCATAGTCATTATTTTCGATAGTAGAGCGAATTGATTTGCCGTTGTATTCGAAAACAAGAATAGGGAGTAAATAGCTTTCTGAAAGTTTCAAACCGTCTTTTCCAACGAATTTTCCTGAATTACGTTCCATAAACCAAATGAACATTTCTTCAGTTTTGGGGATGTCGTAGCGGTCGAAAATGACTTTGATGCCATCTCCGGGCTTAGGTTTGATTTCAAGATAGTTATCTTGGGCAATCAAATTGCAAAAATTTAAAATCCATATAGAAAAGACTATTACAATTTTTAGATTCATTTGTCCAAAGCAATATTCAAATAAATTCAAAGATACGGCATTAAGGTTTATAATAAAAACCTAAAACGATTAAGAGCAAATAAATATTAATGGTCTTATAACGTTTCAGAGATATTTTCCAATAAGAATTGAATATGTTAGATAGAGAAACAATATTAGATAGAATTCGGAACAGTGTGCTATTATTCGATGGCGGATTTGGCACCGAACTGTATAATCGGGGAGTGTTCATCAACCGTTGCTATGATGAGGTCAACCTCACTAATCCGACCTTGGTGAAGCAAATTCATGAAGATTACAAACGTGCCGGTGCAGACGTCATTCAGACGAATACTTTCGGTGCAAATAGATATAAATTAGCGAAATTTCAGTTAGCAGATAAATTATACACAATCAACTTTGAAGGCGCCAGGCTTGCAAGAGCTGTAGCGGAAGATGACATCAACGTGGCGGGTTCTATCGGTCCATTAGGCATCAAAATTGAACCGCTCGGACCAACTTCTCGCGAAGAAGCAAAATTAGCCTTTACTGAGCAAATTGAAGCTCTGCTCGCAGGTGGGGTGGACATGCTAATTTTCGAGACTTTCATCTATCCTGAAGAATTACAAATTGCTACTGAAGCTGCTCGTGAAATTTGTGATTTGCCGATTATCGCAGAAATGACCATTGATGAAGACGGCACATCTCTGACCGGTGCTGAACCTGAGTTCATCATCAAGCAAATGGAATTGCTCAAAGCTGATGCAATCGGAGTAAATTCGACCGTCGGACCGCAAGTCATGCTCAAATGGCTCGAAACTGTTCGCCCGTTGACCAAAATGCCACTTTCAGTTATGCCATCGGCAGGTAAGCCCAAAAATATTGACGGTAGAAATCTATATCTTACCTCGCCTGAATATATGGGCGAATACGCAAAACATTTCATCCAAGCAGGAGCAAATGTTATCGGCGGCTGTGTAGGTACAGGACCAGAGCATATCAAACGTATGCGGAATATGCTCAATGCTATCAAACCGGAAATCAGCAAACGAAAATTTGAATTTCTCGAAATCAAACGCCCTGATGATGTTGTGACAATCGAATCACCGGACAAATCCAGATTTGCCAGACGACTGAGTGCCGGGCATTTTGTGACTTCGGTGGAGCTTTTGCCTCCTCACGGACTTGGTTCCAAAGCCGTGATTGACAAAGCTCGCGAATTGTTTTATCACGGTATAGATTGCATCAATATTCCCGATGGTCCGCGTGCAAGTGCGAGAATGTCGGCAATGTCATTGGCAGTGCAAATCCAAAATATTGTCGGAATCGAAACGATTCTTCATTATGTTTGCAGAGACCGAAATGTAATCGGCATCCAATCCGATTTGCTTGGCTCATATGCTTTGGGCTTGAAAAATATTCTTGCAATTACGGGAGACCCACCCAAATTAGGCAATTACCCCGATGCTACTGCAGTTTTCGATGTTGATTCAATAGGTTTAGTCAATATTATAAACAGATTGAATCACGGGCTCGACATTGCGGGAAATCCAATTGGCGAACCTACGGGATATTTCTGTGGTGTCGGCGCCAATCCCGGTGCTGTGAATCTTGAAGAAGAATTAGCTCGTCTTGACTGGAAAATCAATGCCGGAGCGGAATATATCATCACTCAGCCTGTATTCGATTTGAATGTGTTCGAGAATTTTCTTGATAGAATAAAACATGTTGATATTCCTGTGATTGCAGGGCTCTGGCCCCTGACTTCCATCAGAAATGCCGAATTCATGAACAACGAAATTCCTGGATGCGACGTACCCGATAAAATTTTGGGTAGATTACGCAAGCATCAGGATTCTAAAGAAGATTCATTGAAAGAAGGAATTGAAATCGCTCGCGAAACGCTCGAAATCATGAAAGACTACATTGCCGGTGTGCAGATTTCCGCACCTTTCGGTCGCGTACAGAGCGTTATCAACGTACTCGACGGGATTCAGCTATACTAATCGTTGTCGGGCGTTTCGATTTCAAATGATACCAAAACCGGACAGTGGTCAGAAATCATTACTGCTTGATGTTCCCAATGACTTTGGAATATATCGTAAACAAATTCTGAGCCTTCGACGTATCTGTTTTTTGCACTTTTGTTTGCAACTATATGGTCAATCAAGTCCCATCGTGGATTTTTGCAACTGCCCATATCTTGAGTAAGAAAAGAAAATTCGCCATCATGCACTAATTGCTCTAAGTTTCGCATATTAGCACGATTCGGGTTGTCGTTAAAATCGCCAATAATAATGATGTCTTGCTCTGTTCCTGATGTAACGAGTGAATCAGCCCATTTTCTGAGAGCTTTCGATTGAAGTTGGCGTAATTGGAAGCTTTCGGCTCTTAATTCGGGTGTATTGTCAAATGAAGATGTCGCTTTGAAATGCACAACCATCATATGAAAATCGAAGTTCTTTTTTCGCACTTTTACCCAAAGACCCGGGCGTGTTTTGTTTTCCTTTACTGCCAGTGGCTGATAATTGCTTACAAACCTGACGTCAATATTTTTGCGGAAAATTATAGCCGGATTCTGTATCCAGCCCGTATTGCCCATCACATAGCTGAAATCCGGCAAATGAACCATAAGTTTGAGCAATGCCTTTTCATTTTCGATTTCTTGCACACCAATTAAGTCGGCATCCAACTTTTCAATGACTTCGGCAATGCGTAAGTAATCTGACTCCTCACGCATTTTCTTGTCATCTATACCATCGCCGAGCCATTCAATGTTGAATGTAGCAATCCGAATTGTTTCAAATTCATATTTTGCAGGCTTAGAACTGCAAGAAAATACAAACAAAAGCGACAAAGCGAAAAATATTCTATTTATCATTAGTTTTGATTTAGTCCGAAAATTGATTTTACTATATGACCTACCATTTGTGGATTTTCTTTTAAGCGGCGTGACGAATATCCATACCAATCATGTCCGAACGGTATATAAATACGAACTCTATGACCTTGTTTGAGCAATTCGTCGCGACGATTTTCTCTAACTCCAAGTAACATTTGGAATTCGTATTCATCACGATTGAGCTTCTTTTCGGCAACTTTTTTTAATCCGTACTGAATCAATGCTTCATCATGAGTTGCAATCCCGACGTAAAGCCCATTATCTAACATTAGGTCGAGCAAATTCTTGAAATTAGTCCTGATTTCCTCGTAACCCTTGTAAGCGATTGATTCCGCTTCGTTATATATGCCTTTGCAAAGTCTGATGCTCGGTTTGTATTCAAGTAATGCAGTCACATCATCCATACTGCGTCTCATATAGGCTTGGATAACGAATCCAACGTTATCGAAGCCTTCATCCCGAAGTTTTTTATAAACTTCCAATGTTGCGGTTGTATGTGGTGAATTTTCCATGTCTAAACGAACAAAAATACCTTTCGATTTGGCGATACTTATAATTTCTCTGATATTGCTCATTCCGAAATCGAAATCCAGCCCGAGACCCAATGAAGTTGGCTTCACGGAAAGGTAAGTGTCGAGTGCATTGGCTTGTACGGCATCCAATACCTCAATACTCATGTTTTTCTCGAGTGTGGCTCTGCCTTTGTCAGTTACAAATTCGCCCAGAACATCAATTGTGCTTGAGCCGTTTATTTTCATTAATTCTTGAGTTACAGTGACTGCATCTTTGAGTTCAGGTCCGGCAATATACTTCTTAGCAAACAAATAGATGATTGATTTTGGGATAAAAGGCATAGTTTTGATTATTATCTGATTCAGCATAAAAGTTCCAATGTTAAATGACAATTATTAATTTACAAAAATAATCAAAATACAAGTACCAAAATATATGTGATGAATGTATTCATAAAACTTTATTTGTTGTGGGATTTCACTTCAATAAACGACACGATTTTCCTATGTGTTTCTTCAATATCTCCCGTAGCGTCAATTATCACAAATCTTTCAGGTTCGGTTTGTGCAATTGCATCGAAACCCTCAAGTACACGTTGGAAAAATTCGCGTCCGGCTCTTTCCATTCTATCCGGCTTTTTATGTGCCGAACGTTCCAACGATTCATCTAAAGACAATTTTAGGTAGAATGTCACATCAGGCTTGATACCGAAAGTTGCTATTTTGTGGCAATTTAGCACATCGTCGAGATTTAACTCTCTGCCATAACCTTGGTATGCGGTTGTCGAATCGTAGAATCTATCGCAAAGCACATAGAACCCATTTTTCAGAGCAGGAATTATAACTTGTTGGGTGAGATTTGCTCGTGCAGCTTCGAAAAGCAATAATTCGGAAACGGGATTGATTTCGATATCTTTGTTTAGCAAAATCTCTCTGATTAATTCCGAAAAAGCCGTACCGCCGGGCTCACGTATTATGACAGTTTTATTGCCGCAAGATTCGATATAATCCTGCAAAAGTTTAATTTGTGTGCTTTTGCCACTGCCGTCTATTCCCTCAAATGTTATAAACATATTTTCCTATTTTTGATTTTTCCCATCTATCAAAATAACAAATTCTCCCTTAAATTCCGAAAGATTTTCAAAATCTTCCAATGCTTTTTGTGTAGTGGTTCTTACGTAAGTTTCGTGAATTTTGCTGATTTCCTTGGCTATTACTATCTTCCGGTCATCATCGAATATTTCTTTGATTTCCTTCAGCAATCTTGGCAATCGGTGAGGAGATTCGTAAAATACTGAAGTTAAAAGTGAATTTTTCATATTCTCGAGAAATGTTTTGCGACCTTTTTTTTGGGGAATAAAGCCAAAAAATGAAAATCCGTGTACTGCCAAGCCGGAAGCAGCAATTGCCGGAACAAATGCTGTTGCTCCCGGGAGCGAGACAATTTTGCAACCGGATTCGATAGCTTTTTGAACTAATCTATAACCCGGGTCTGAAATTAAAGGTGTGCCCGCGTCACTGACAAGGGCAACAGATTTGCCTTCCGAGATGATTTTAGCGACTTCCTCTGCTTTTTGGATTTCATTATGGTCATGGTACGAAATTAATTTTTTGCCTGAAATATTTAATAATTTCAACAAAATCCCGGTATGTCTTGTGTCTTCGCAAGCAATGAAATCTACAGATTCTAATGTCTTGACTGCTCTGATAGTGATGTCATCGAGGTTGCCTATTGGCGTTGGGACTATATACAGTGCAGTTTCAAACATTTAATGGTCCTTTTGAATACGTAATTGCTCGAAGAAATCTCTTATTAACTTTGCACAAACTTCAGACATAATACCGCCAATTACTTCTACTTTATGGTTTAAATGTGGTTCGGCAGGTATTGAGAACAGGCTTCCACATGCTCCCATTTTGGTGTCCTCAGCGCCATATACAATGCGTTTCAATCGTGCAAGAACAATTGCTCCCGTGCACATTACGCAGGGCTCTAAAGTTACATACAATGTACTGTCGTAAACAAATTTTGCTCCAATATTTTCCGAGGCTTCACGCAAGGCAATGATTTCGGCATGTAAAGTCGGGTCGCCCAATTTTTCAACCATATTATAGCCCGTGCCGATAATTTCTTCATTCCGCACAACAATTGCTCCCACAGGCACATCTCCGTGGCTGATAGCTTTCCGAGCTTGTTCCAATGCTAATAACATATATTTGTGGTGCACACTTTTCATTTTTTCTATGATTTTATAGCATTGATTAAATTTTCAGCACCTTTAATCAAAGTTTCATCCTTTTTCGCAAAGCACAGCCTGAGCAGCGTAGCGCCTTCGGAAGACTTGGAATAAAAAACTGATGGGGGAATTACTGCTACTCCAAATTCGGAAACTAATCTCATTGCTGCGTCTACATCGCCGTCAAATTTTTTGGGTACATCAATCATCATGAAATAACTTCCTTCAGGTAAGTACGGGTTGTATTCTGTGCCTTTCAGTGCATTGAACAACAAATCTCTTTTGCTCTGGTATAATGCACGAAAATCCGGCAAATATGTGTCAAGTGTGCCGAATGCATCCGCCATAGCATGTTGAGCAGGTGTATTTACGGCGAATGTTGTCCATTGATGCACTTTCCTAATAGCATCAGTCAACTCTTTTGCGGCACAAACGTAGCCTACTTTCCAACCTGTTGAACCGAATGTTTTGCCGGTGGACGAAATTGTGATGCAACGCTCTTTCATACCGTCGAGCGTTGCTATAGGAACATGTTTGACCGCATCGAATGTCAAAAATTCATAAACTTCATCACTGACAACCAGCAAATCATGCTTGATGGCAATCTTGGCAATTATCTCCAATTCTTCTCGCGAAAATACTTTACCTGTCGGGTTGTGGGGTGTATTTAATACTATCAATTTAGTTTTCGGCGTAATTGAATTTTCTAATTCATCTTGAGAAAATGAGAAATCGGGTTTGTGCAAAGTTACAAATTTCGGAATACCTCCGGCTAAAATTACATCTGCATAATGAGCATCATAGTATGGCTCAAATAAAATAGCTTCGTCTCCCGGATTCAAGAAAGCCTGCATTACGCAATACAACCCTTCTGTGGCTCCTGCTGTTATAGTTATTTCAGTATCAGGATTATACAATATACCGTAATGATTACTATTCACCTCGCTTATGACATCTCTTAGCGATTTGATTCCGGGACTTGGAGCATACTGATTTTTGCCTTCTTTCATAGCTCGGTAAGCACTTTCAAATATCATCGCATAGCCATCAAAATCCGGAAATCCCTGACCAAGATTGACTGCATTTTTCTCGAAAGCTAATTTGCTCATCGTTGTAAAAATAGATTCACCCATCGTAGAAATTCTTTCGGAACTAACTTTTTTAAGCATCATTTCAACTTTAATTTTGATTTAATAGTGACTACAAATGTAAGAATAAATGCGTTTTGATTTAGGAAAATATAAAAGAGCTGCCTCACATTAGAGACAGCTCTTTTGAAAAAAAATTTCAATTCTATTTAGTCAAATTTGAATGATTGAACAGATTTTTCAAATGGAGGCAAGAAATCAGCCTCTTCATCGGTAAACCAGTTGATAACTACTCTATAAAGTTTATCTCCGCTGATAGCAAACCAAACTTTCCCTTTCACTTTGCCGGCTGGTTTATAATCAATTCTGAATGCTTCTTTACCACCAAGTGTTGTTTTTTGAGGAGTCCCATTGCCAAAGAATTTCCTGTTTTCTTCAACAATTTCTTTCAGTTTATTGTTTTTTGAAGCATCAAAAGTTTCAATTTTGATGAAAGAATCGCCTCTGCGTTTACCTAAAAAGCTCCATGATTTCAATGCACCGGCAGATTTGCCAATATTTTCGGCACCAAAATTATCAGGAATACCTATTGAAAATCCGTCGCCGGAACGTACTGCAAGAGTCAATGAAGGTGGTTCGGCTTCTTCGGTTTGGAATACTGTGTCAGTTGTTTGGCGTGGTGTTTCGGCTAATTGCAAGGATGCAATGATTTCATCGAATTTGTCTTTATAAACTTCATAAGAGCCTGCAAATGTCTCAAAAGTCAATACTGTTGCACGTCCACCATCTTTAGTAGCAAAAATCATCAGCCCGTTAAACATTCCGTCTTCCAATTCAAACGAGTAAGATAGCTTTTTACCTTCAACTCCGCCAACAGTTGTGTTGGCAGTTTCGTACAAAGATGGGTCAAATATCTTAGAACCTGCAATAACACTATCTAAATTCCTTGTGCTATCAAGTGCTACTACAACCACATCCATTTTGGCTCCCGGGAATCCCTGCGAATCATATTGGTTGAAACGGCGGCGAACTTGGTCATGTGAAAAAGCTACGAAGCGGGCTCCTGCAACACTTTGATGATTCCAATTTGAAGGGTAGAGCACCGAAAATTTAGTTGCCGGGTCTGAATATGTTTTCAATTCCCCAATCTCGACCGGTTTCGGTCCTTGGTCGCAACTTGCAAGTATCAATATTGATATCAATGCAGTAAAAAAAATGGCATGAAAATTTTTCATCGAACATCTCCTGAATTTTTCCGTTTTACAAAATACGTTTTCAAAATATTACTTTGATTAAACACAAATATAATATCTATTTTGATTTGGAAAAATAAATCAGTTGTTTTTTGCACCTTCATCTACCCAAGTTCGCATTCCGGTCAGATGATTTTGGTTGATTCTTGAACGTTCATAATATTGGAAATGGGTCTGTTTTTCCTCGAGAATCTGTATCAATTGGCTTTGTTCGGCATTTCCGGGTATAACAAGACCGGGTACTTTCATCATTTCGAAATAGTCGTTCAAAACTATTCCTCCTGCTGCGGATTGACCATGGCACCCGACAAATGCACAGGTGAACCGCAAAAACGGCTCAACTTGGTGCAAATAACTCACATCTTTTTCGGCAAAAACTATGTCGTCCAAATTTGTCAGAGCGTTGCTATTGCAGGCATACAACAAAATGAGTGATGAAATCATAATTACAACGACACTATAGATTTTGTTTCTCATTAATAACTCTCCTTTTCATTGGGGAACTTTGAATTCCTGATGTCATCGGAATAATGTCCGACAGCTTTTTTCATTATTTCGTTCAAATTTGAGTATCTTCGTACAAATCGCGGATTGAAGTCTATAGTAATACCAAGCATATCCGTATAGACTAAGATTTGCCCGTCGCAATGAGGTCCGGCGCCTATTCCGATAGTCGGAATTGATAGTGAATCTGTAATTCTTTTACCGAGTTCGGCAGGGATTTTTTCTAAAACGATTGCAAATGCTCCTGCTTCTTGAAGCGAATGGGCATCATTGTAGATTTGATTTGCTTCTTCAGCGTTAGTACCTCTGGCTCGATATGAACCGTATTGATTGATGCTTTGAGGAGTCAGCCCCAAATGCCCCATTACGGGTATTCCGGCTTCCGTCATTCGCGATATTGCTTCAGTCACATTGCGGCAGCCTTCCAATTTGACGGCATTACATCCGGTTTCTTTCATGATTTTGCCAGCATTTGTAAATGCTTCATTAGCTGAAACTTGATAGCTCATAAAAGGCATATCCGCAACTATTAATGCGCGTTCTGTCCCATTTACGACAGCTTTTGTGTGATATATCGTGTCTTGGAGCGTTACCGATAGAGTTGTTTCGTGACCTTGAACAATATTGCCCAATGAGTCGCCAACCAACATCAAATCAATACCTGCTTCATCAAAAATTTTCGCAATAGTCGCATCATAAGCTGTCAGACAAGCTATTTTGATGCCCAACTTCTTCATTTCTTTTAGTCTAAGCGTCGTTACTTTTCTTTTTTCAAAATCGTAATGCGGAACTATACTCATTATCAATCTTTGTTTAGTTTTTTTGTAAAATTATCATTCTTTTGTACTACAAACTTAATTCAATTTAGAATAAAGATTATATGCTTAAGAAAGATTCAATTGTAATTGACGAAAATATCCCAATTATTGATGTAATTTTGTCCGATTATCATAATGTCACCAAAGTTTCGGGTCGTGAGATTTCTAATCAATTGCTGAAATCAACTGATGCAAATTGTTTGATATGCCGCTCTCAGACAAAGGTGACTGAAAATTTGCTCGACGGAACAAAAGTTAATTTCGTGGCTACAGCTACATCCGGTTCGGACCATATTGATACAAACTTTCTCGCACAAAAGGGCATCACTTTCAATTCTGCTATCGGCTCGAATGCTACTTCCGTAGCCGAATATGTCATCTTTTCCATTTTGCATTGGGCAAAAATCAATCAAATATCTCTGCAAAATAAAAGGCTCGGTATTGTTGGTTTCGGGAACATCGGCAAAAGATTAGCGGACTTTGCTGAGCAAATCGGGCTAAAAATCATTGTCAATGACCCACCGCTTCGCAAATCCGGCTTTAGTTTCCCGGAAAATTTGTCATATTGCGAAATCGAAGATTTATTCAATACATGCGACATAATCACAAATCATGTACCTCTGACCAAAAATTGTGAATTCGCCACAGCAAATTTGATAAATTCAGATTTGATTGCTAAAATTCGGAGTAATTCGCTTTTTGTTCATACTTCTCGCGGTGGAATTGTGGATGAGGCAGCATTGAAAGCAATTCAAGCCGAACATAGCATAAATTTCGTGATTGACGTTTGGAATTCGGAGCCAAATTTCGATTCCGTTCTTGCTCAAAAATGTTTGATAGCCACTCCACATATAGCAGGTTACTCGTTCGACGGGAAATTGAATGGTGCTTTGATGATGATAAATGCACTATCATTGCATACGGGTATAAAATATGATTTGAAACTGTTAGACGAAGCAATTTCGCATGAAAGCAAAATCGCGATTGAAAAACTGAATGAAAACGAGCTTTATGAGAAGCTGAACGAGAGTAGAGCTTTTTTGAGAGATAATGAAATCTTTGCAAAAACATTTGCAGGCGATTTATCAGGGAAGGCTCAAATGTTTGATGAAATAAGAAGAAAATATCCTGTCCGACGAGAATTACTAATTTCCGCTTTTGATGAACCGGCAATCAGCCAGGGGTAAGTAAATCGAATTTGGGTATTTGTCGCTCAATTCCTTGAAAAAAACAGATGCTTTTTGCTCTTTGTTCAATGCGCAATTGACATGACCAAGCCTGATTAAAGTTCTCTCGAAAATTGTATCAGGTGTCAATGCGGAATTATATAGCAGAAGCAAGTTCCGTTCGGCTTCCGCAAAATTATTTTTGACCACAAGGCATTCGCTAATATAAAAAATAGCTTCAAAATATAGTGAGTCCTTTGGGTCTAAAGTTTCACGGTATTGGGCGAACATGTCGCAAGAGGCATCATACTTTTTCTGGTCGAACAGCTTAACGGCTTGGTTGAATTCTCTGTCAAGATTTCGTTCGATTTTGCTTTCTTTCAATTCTGTAGCTACAGTGACCGGAGGCAATTCTACTACGGTTGTATCTGAAAATCGCGGACGAGGTTTGTTCACTTCCGTTGCGAGTAGTTCAGACGATTGTGGAGATTTTTTGGGTGCTTTGCCTACTGCAGAACTTCTCACAGGCGAACATGCCCATGAAGTAATTGCAAAAAAAGCTATAATCAAAAAAAAAGTATAAATAGTTCTCATCGTATGTCAATCATTTCAATTTTGTCATCAGCTTCAAATATGAAAGTATTATCGGCTATTTCGGGGTTAATCTTGAGTTTGCTGATTAACCAAGTTTCGACTACGTAGTTGTTAGTCAATGTTACTTCCGCTATCATTCTGCTATCGGGGAAGTATGCAATTTCAATTTTGCGATTAGGGTCTGCGGTCGAGACCAAATCAAGAAGCATCAATTTATTTCCCGCAGAATTTGTCGAACTTGATAATCCAATAGGCTTATGAGTATCGAGCATAGAAAAGAAGATAGTTTCGATTGAATTTTCATCGCCATGAGATTCAAAATTGCTTACGATTACGTTATTTTCGTCTTGTGAGTAATTCCAAACAGTTTTACCGTCGCATCGAATTGTTCGATTCCCGAATTGCAATTTGAATTTATTTCCGCGTTTGGCAATCAAAGAGCCATGAATATTAGGATTGTCTTGATTTGCAAAATTGAATGAAACGGTTTTGATGTTCCCGTAAATTTTCTTGATTGCATTGAATTCAGCATCGGCATTAGATTTTGCGTCAACCATTCCAAATAATACTGTAAAAATTGAAATTAATATGATTGTGTACTTTTTCATTGTTTAGCCTTTAGAGGACCTCGAAGTCCTGAATATCGTGATAATTTTGCCTCAACATATCCAATTGGGATTTTTGTGGCTACTTTGACGGGTATTTTTCGGTCGTCATCAGATAGCCATACTAAGATATTGCCCTCGCTTTTGAATAAGCCACCTTCGGTTACCATCGGCTCAATTACGATACATTTGAACGTTCCGGCATCAACCTTAATTGTTTCTCTGCCCAGAATTTTAACTCCTAAAGAGTATGTAGTGTCATCCCAAAAATTTTGTAGATAAAATATTGAATCTTTCGGCATATTCGACAAATTCAATGTACGAACGTAAAAGAACGCAGATACTATATCGTGAGTATAGTCCGGTACATTGTAGGTCTTCTCTTTAACTTTGACCTGATTGGTAGCTTGTTCAAAAACTGCTCTGAAATCTCTACGATAGTTACCCTCACGGATTCGTTGTTCAAATTCCCATGGGAAAATGCCACTGACATCGAGTACAGTCCTGTATTGGTCTCTCACTCTGTAGAGCCAATCCAAACTTGGCATAGATTGAACCTGAAAGCGTATGTCGTATGCTTCTCTACCATGTCGATAAATTGGTTTGGGCTGAATGTGGAAATATCCGGTTCCGGCAGTGATAAATTTGTACCCGACATTGTACTCGAGCTTTTCACCATATCCGTAAGCCTCATTGGTATGGTGACGGAACTTAGTTTTCCTATTGTCACTGGCTTTACTTACAAACATCGGCAATGCAAAAAGTACAAGCAACAAGACAATTGACAGCCCGTAAATTTGTTTAGATTCTATTTTTATTCTTAATTTCATTGTTTCATTTTTTATTTATCTAAAAATAATCATTAAATTGAGTATTATCAAATGTTAATTTATAAAAATATGACGGACTATTAATATGAAAGTTGCTGATGCTCATTGTGATACTTTAACCAAATTCCCCGATAACCCGTTCCATTCTGATTTAGCGAGCTGGAACCTTGAAAAATTTGCCAAATCGAACGGTGTATTGCAATATTTCGCTATTTTCACGCCCGACATTTTCTCGGGCGACTCGGCTCTTCGATTCGCCTTTGAATCCGTTGGCAACTTCATTGCTAAAAATCAAAATGAAGTAATTTGGTTGAAATCACCGTCCAATTACGACGAAAATAGAATCAATGTCTTGCTTTCGCTCGAAGGCGCCGGTCCTATTATCAACAATATTAACAATTTGTACGCATTTTACGAACTTGGAATTCGGGCAATGGGGCTGACTTGGAATCATCGCAATTATGTTGCTGACGGCATTGATACGGACTTTGGACTGACACCTTTCGGGATTGAAGTGATTAATGAAATGGAACGAATCAAAATGATTATTGATGTTTCCCATCTCAACGAAAACGGTTTCGATGATGTAGTCAAACACACCAATAAAGCTTTCATTGCATCTCATTCCAATGCTCGCACGATGCACGACCATAGACGTAATTTGCATGATGACCAAATTCGCGAAATTATCTCGCGTAAGGGCTTCATTGGGCTGAATTTCTATAACGAATTTGTTGCCCAAAGTGATGTTCAGATTACTTTTTACAAGCATATTGAACATTTCTTGAAATTGGGGGCTGAAGACGTGCTCGGAATGGGTGCAGATTTTGATGGCATTCCAATTGGAGTATATCCCGATGCTTTGTCATATGTGGAAATTGCCGAAAACATGATGAATGAAATGCAGTTAGACAGGCAATTAGTCGAAAAAATTATGCACCGCAACTTGGTTGATTACACTTTGAGAATGATTTGAGGAAGTAATGAGGTTCGATTGTGGAAGATTTCAATTTTTCAAACCATTAAAATGGTTATTAATTTCCTTATCAATTCCGTTTCCCCACGGTTGAAACCGTGGGCTATGTCTTTCTCCCTCGCCTTCGGAGAGGGTCGGGGTGAGGTTTCTTTGTTCTAATTCACCAACCAAAATTTAGCTACATATTCCTTACCACCATCCTTAATATGGAAAAAGTATGTGCCACTTTGGAGTTTTATGGGAATTCGTAACTCACCTATTGATGGATTCAAATTCATATTGCGAAGAACTCTCCCGTTTATATCAGTTATACTGCAATTGATTTGATTTGTTTCAAATGTATAATTTCGGATACTCAATGTATTATTGAGATATTCAATCGTAAACGAGTTTGGTATTTCGGGAGCTATGCTTGCACCAGATAGTATTTTTTCAAAGTCAAAACAATGGATATAAACTCTCAACACAATAAGTGATTTCATAAATGCATTATATTCTGCAAGTCCTGTAAAATCATTCCTCTTATAAATAGTTGAATTATTGTTTAAATTGATAATTTCAAAATTTTGTTGATTGTCTTCATCACTCCCAACAGCGATAAAATCATTAGCAATAAAACCAAAACCCATAACACCATTCAATATGTTATCACTACTGTAGTGCTTATAAAGACTATAATCATCTGTTTTGAAAATATACAAATCGCCCCAATACACCTGAAACCCTACCAATTTTGAATCGGGTGAGAATTTGATTGAATTGACCGGGTTGAAATACTCAAATTCGCCTAATACTCTTATTGGCTCGAGAGTTTCAGCATCCCATAATACTAATCGGGTATAATCTCTGTCCGAATTGTCAATATATTTACCTCCTGTTGCAACAAATCTGCCGTCAGGAGATACATTTATGTTCCATGCTGAGGTTTGCTCTAAAGGGCTTAGACTAAATCTATATCCTCCAGTTTCAATGTTGTATGTAGCTAATTTTGTGTTGAAGTCATTACCAACCTTCAGTAGAACATCATAAATAAGCGTTTTACTGTCCGGCATGAATCTCGGAGATGAATTTTCTTTTGTAAATCGTGCAATGACTTCTTCTGTCTCATAATCAATAACACATCTTTGGTCAGTAAGTGCAGAGATGTATTTTCCGTCAGGGCTTATGTCATAAAAGACAGCAGGATAAGGAAACTCTCTGATAATCTTACCTGTGTTGCCGTCAAGTTCAAATTCTGTACTTCCAATTCCAGCAAGTATGTTTCCATTCGGATGTACAAGAAATCGGTGAAATCCATCTTTCCAAGTCGTATCCGATACCCACAAAAGATTAGGGTCAGGTTCAGGCTCTTGAGCCAGTGTAGAGTTGCAATACAGCATTGCAACAGCGAATAACAAAAATGCTCTTTTCATAAAATTCTCCCTGAAATACATTTTCCGTATATATATACTATGACACATGAAAGTGCAATTTATCTCAAAATTAGGGAAAAAATTTGGGAAATTGGAGAAAAAAAAATACAATCCACCCCGTCTGCTTCGCAGCCACCTCTCAAGTGGGGAATTTAAGTCGTAGGCACAGAACAGCGTTCTGTCCAATTATGGTCATTCTGAGCCGAAGGCGAAGAATCCATGTATTTAACTAAAGCTTGATTCTTCGCTTCGCTCAGAATGACAGCTATTTTGTAGAGACACGGCGCGCCGTGTCCCTACTTTGTCAATATTGTCGTTTAGAATGTCAATTTAGTTGTCTTGAATGTCAATCAGGGATGATTGACCTACTATCTTGTAAACTTTTAATCATGTTCAAAACAATAAAAAACATCGGATTCAATTTGAGTCCGATGCTTTGTATTTTAGAAAAAAATAAAAAATTATTTTGCTAATTTAAACCACTTTACCATATCCTTGAATGTTGGCTTTTTGCCATACATAAGGATTCCCACTCGATAAATTTTCGCTGCAAAGTAAAGACAAGCGAAAAATGTAGCTGCCAACAAAACGACCGAAAGTGCTATCTGCCAAATTGGTACGCTTGTAGCCGCAATTCGTGCTATCATCAAAATAGGTGTGAAGAATGGTATCAGCGACAACACTACCGCCAATGTTCCATCCGGATTGGACATCACATTTGCAATGAACATAATCGGAATTATTATCGGCAATGTTACAGGTATTTGTAATTGTGCTGCGTCCGACTCTTGGTCAACTGCCGAACCCACCGCCGCAAACAATGTGGAATAAATGAAATATCCCGCAAGGAAATAAAACAAAAATGCAACAATCAGCCATGGTGAAATCGAAATATTGTTCAACATCTCAATCATAGCGTTTTGCTCTTGCATTTCAGCACCCGCTGTTGCCATATCAGGTGTGCCCATAAATCCGGCTGCAATCGAACCACCGAATGCAACAAAAACACCCATCAGCACTATCCAAAACAATACTTGAGTAAGCCCGACCGCCCCGATACCTATGACTTTGCCCATCATTATTTCAAAGGGTTTTACCGACGAAGCCAGAACTTCCACGATTCTGTTGGCTTTTTCTTCGATTACACCACGCATTACAAAGGCACCGTAAGTAAACATCAAACCGTATATCACAAATCCCATTACGTAGCCCATAATCGCAAATACCTGCGAATAATCGTCTTTTGTACCTTCTTGGGTTACTTTCATCGTTGATAGCGATATTCCGCGATTGACAAGTGCTTTGACGCTTGCGTCAGCCCCGATTTCGTCCAATCTCAAATTGACTATGATGTCTTTGGTATTTCGTTCAATCAAAGTCACAAAACCCAAACCACCGCCACCACTTGTATAAACAGTAGCTGCCCCTTTTTCCGCAAAATCCTTGGGCATAACCAAGTATCCGTCAATTTCGCCGGATAACACTTTTTCGTTTAATTCAGCTTCGGTCAAATCGGTCAAGAAAAACTTCGATGTGTCACGCTCTACGAGCATAGCGCCGATTCTTTCGGTGTAATCAACGATTGCTAGTTTTTTGGTAGTTTGGTCGGCAGACATAACAGCAACCAAAATTATAATTCCATATATTACAATTATGGCAACCGGAGCCAATATTGTACCTATAATAAAGCCTTTTGACTTGATTTTGGACAAATACTCGTGCTTAATAATTGTGCCTATTTTGCTTTTAGTTTTCATTTGTTGCCTCCTTTGTACCTAACTTTTGTTTTGCTACTTCCGTTATGAATATCTCATGTAAACTTGGTTGAACTTTCTCGAATCTAATAATGTCAATTTTATTCACGAGGTCTTTCAAAATCTCAGATGCTTTGGGAGAATTGGCGCCTAATCTGAATTCAACTCTATGATTTGACCTATCGGTGATTCTAATATCAGGAATATCATTTATAACGGAAGAATCGCCGTCAAATTCGATTATTACAGTGTCTTCGCCATAGCGGGCTTTGATTTCACTAACCTTGCCATCCACAATGATTTTGCCCTTGTTGATGATTACAATATCATCGCAAAGTTGCTCTACTTGGCTCATCACATGCGTTGAAAGTATTATCGTTTTCCCGCGTGATTTCATATCGAGAATTATTGATTTGAGCATCTCGGTATTAATCGGGTCAAATCCTGAAAACGGTTCATCAAGAATCAGAATTTTTGGGTCATGCAAAATCGTCGCAATGAATTGTACTTTTTGTTGCATACCCTTGGATAGCTCTTGGATTTTTTTATTTTCCCAACCTCCGGCGCCTAATTTCACAAGCCATTCCATAGCTGTATGTTCGGCATCTTTCGCATTGACTCCCTTCAGTTGAGCGAAATACTTGAGTTGCTCAATAACTTTCAATTTCTTGTAAAGCCCGCGCTCTTCCGGTAAATATCCGATTAGCGATTGAGTATCGTAACCATTGTTCAAGCCGTCAATTGTAATTTTGCCCTCATCCGGAATGATTATATTGGTAATCATTCTGATAGTGGTAGTTTTCCCGGCTCCGTTGGGTCCCAACAAGCCGAAAATCGTACCCTGAGCGACATCGAAACTAACGCCGTCAACGGCTGTATAGTCCCCGAATGTCTTCTTTATAGAGTTAATATTTATGATGCCCATATATTCCCTGAATATTTGTTCAAATTCTTTATCTCATTTGTCTGTTTGCACACTTCATAAATACGAAAAACTCTTTGCTCTGTTTCATTTATACAAAATTAATATATATTAATCAATAATTCACATTAAAAATCACTATAAAGTAAAAAAATCACAAAATAAACAATATTATGATACACTATCACAATAAATAATTCGTTCAACAATTTGTATTCACAATATTATTTATGGTGGGAAACATGAAAGCTAAAGATATTCTTAAAATTAAAGGTCCCGAAGTTATCACTATCGGTGCCAATCGTACATTGCCTGAGGCAATTGAAACACTTACTAAAAACAATATTGGCGTTTTGCTAGTAATAAATGAAGAAGGCAAATTGACCGGTATAATTAGTGAGCGTGATATAATCCGAGCAATTGGCAGCAATTTCGACACGTTTTCTGATATCAAAGTAAGCGACATCATGACGCGAAAAATCATATACGCTGATGCCGACGACCCCATTGAATACTTAGAAACTATCATGACAAACAACAGAATTCGACATATTCCTATAATGCACAACAAAGTTCTCGTCGGATTAGTTTCTATCGGCGACGTTGTCAAGCATATGTTGACCGATGTAATCGCCGATAACAAATACATGTTCGACATGATAAGCGGCAATGTGAAGTAGGGGAGAAGCGGGATAACTACACTTGCGTGGTTTTTGCTATTCATCCGATGACTTGGATTCAACAGATGAATTATCTATAACAAAATTGCTACACCTGAAAGCTTGGAGTCATCGGATGAATTAATCATACAGATGTGCCCAGCCTCCTAATTCTTCATAATATTCAGGACAGCTTTTAGGGAAATTTTGACGCTAACTACAGATCTTTAATCTTTCACTTTATTTGCTTGGAAATTTCACCTGCAAATTGCTTTATATGATTGCTACGATTCTCTACAAATGTAGCTTTTGCCGGTTTGAATAAATTACAATGAAGCATTTATGCTCATTGCTTTGACCTCTCACAATTTAATTCAAGCTTGTGCGATTTTTTTCAAGATTTTTTGCATAATTTTGTAAAAATTAATCAAGTTTATGATTCAAGTAATCAACTAAATCAGACTTTTTAGTTAGATTTGAATTATGGTCAAAAGCACAGCAAAAATATTACTGAGTATAACACTGGTTTTCGCTTACTTAAGCGGAACCAACCACTACTTTGTATTTTATATAACATTTCAGCTTAATCATGATTTTATTATAGAGCAGCTTTGTATCGAACGTGATAATGAAATCAATACATGCCAAGGTTGCTGCCAACAAGAAAAATTTATGGAGCAGGAAACCGAAAATCAATTTGATGATATTGCTCCGGTTTTTCCTGAACATAGCTTAGCAATCCACTTAATCAAAGATGATTTTCAACATATTCAGTTGCTTGTCATGAGTAAATTAGAGCATGTTGAAAATATTTATCCTTTATGCCAAACCATCTATTCTCCCGAAAGTCCTCCACCCGAAATTAGTTAAATACATACACAAATTATTTTTAACTTTTTTCATTCATTATAGGACATATCATGAAAAGATATTTATTCTTAATTTTTATATTTCAATGTTGTTCATTTACATATACATTTGGCTTAGATTCATTAAAGAAATTCCAATCAGAACCGTTGGAAGTAACAGCATATAAAAATATTCCGACCGGTGAAACCACGATATATGGTACGGATTATAATAGTGATTTTTTAACACGGAACGGCAATTTTCTAATCCGTCGAGGCATGAACTTTACTCAAGATATTTATTCCGACGGATTTCGTCGTGGAGATATCAAAGTAACAATTGATGGCGAACAATATCATACAGCCTGTCCGAATAGAATGGATTCACCTGCAAGCCGTATCAACCCGCTTGAAATGGAGTCAGTAGAAATTACAAAATCGAGCAGTCAACAAGGCGCAGGTTTATATGGCAAAATTGATTACCACCGTAAAAGTTATGACGAAAACTTTAGGTTGGGAGCTTATTTATCAGGCAATACCATGGCTCAACAAGACGTTGACGCCAGTGCCTCTATTAGTGCTTACAAGCAAGGGCTGATAATCAGATATTCCGGCGGGAATCCTTATGTTGATGGAAACGGGAACTCATTCAAGGATTTATACAATTACAAGGATAATTTCACATACAATAACCTATCCCTCAGTTTTCGAGGCGAGTCTCGTGATTTCTATTACGGTGTTTCGTATAATAGTTTGAACGATTTATCCTTTCCATACTTGCAAATGGACGAAATTAGCAGCAAGGTGCTCAGTGGCTTTTTTTCATTCAAAGAGCATAAACTTTACTATAATCATACTGACCATTTGATGGATAATACCTTTCGCAATTCTCCTATGTTCATGTCGTCTGAAGCAAAGAATACTACTATTGGTTTGATTGGAAAATTCTATGAATTCACGTTCAGAAATTGGGATGCTGATAACCGTATATCATCTATGCAAGGTGAGATGCCGTTGGAATTACGTAATAATATGCTGCCTGATATCAATCAGATTTATGCAGGAGTCAATTACGATTATGATATCAATTCTATAAAGATATCAGGTCGTTTATCATCAGTATATTTCTCGATTGGCAATAAAGATGTCATGGATTTTTATTCAACTTTATACCCTGATGCAAAGGACAATCGAATATTCATGACTGGTGGACTCAACGTCATGTATTCCACCGACATTAGTCAAGATATTCGGTTTGCAGCTAATGCTGAAGCCGCTCTCGAGTCACCGGAAGCCGAGCAATTATTTATTAGCGTAAGAAGATTAATGAAAAGCCCTAACTGGTCTGGTAATCCAACATTAGCACAACCTGTAAAATTTGGAATTAGAAGTATTTTCGATAGCGATTATTTCAGATTAGAAGGATTTTATAATCATATCAATAACTACGTTTACATTAATTCGACAATGATAGGAGATAAACCATACCAGACTTTCGATAATATTGATGCCTTAATAGCAGGAGTAAATTTAGCTGTTAAATATCAATTTTTCGAATCTTCATTATCCTATGTCTATGGCGAAAATTTGAGTTCCAAAACTTCATTATCCGAGATTGTACCGCTAAGTATTGCAAACAAAATAACATTCCCTGAATTCTATGGCGTCAAGACTTGGATCTCTCATAAGTATGAGAATGTGCAATTCAGAGTTGACAATACTTTGAATGAAATTCCTACTGAAGCATGGAATTCGTTTGGAGTGGGTTTGATGTTCAATCTAAATAGTTTTTGGATTAGATTAGATATTGACAATTTGCTCGACCATAGGTACTCACGATATTTGTCTTTTGCACGAAATCCTTTCTCAAGCGGCAACAGAGTATTTGAACCCGGAAGGACATTAAGGTTGAGTTTGATATTCGATAAGTTATTTGGTGAGTAAAATGAAAACGGGGCTTTGTTCAAAAAACAAACCCCGTTTAATTTATATTAGAACCGAATATTTGAAGATGTCTTCGTAAGATAATTTTTGAATCTCCCGAATTGTTTAGATAATTCGAAATCAATTTTGTAGCTATCACAGCCTCCTAATTCTTCATCAGTTTTAGGACGGCTTTTTTGTTGTCGGATTCCAATATCATTAGATAAAATCCAGGCGGAACGTCAAGATTCATGATGATTGATTTGGAGTGATAATAATCGCCTGAAAATACTTCTTCTCCGGTCAAAGTGATGATTTTAACTTCGCAAGACTCGAAAACGTTTTCAAATTCAAGCGTAACGAAATCTGTCATTGGGTTGGGGAAAATGCCAATATCAAATCCAAAATTGCTTTCCAAAACACTGAGAGTGGTTTGCGAGACCTTTTGCACAAAGACATCTGTAAATAATAATGGTTCAAGTTCAAATTTATTTTCGCCCGGATCGAAATCCGTTTTCCCTTGATAATACCCGGCTGTGACGATATTCCACTCCGAATCAATCAATATTCCCCGTGGTAAAATTGAATTGGTGCTCTCGACATATGATGTCCACATTATGTTGCCATTCGAATACATTACTAAGTTGAACATAGAATTTCCACCCATTACGGTATTTAGGTCGTGTCTCCCGGTAGCTTCAAAACTTAGTGAATTATTGAATACTCCTGCTACATAGATATTATCGAACTCATCAGTGGTAATAACTTGTGCGAATTCATTGCCCGCTCCACCCCAAGTCTGTACCCAAATCAGTTCGCCACCGGAAGTTAATTTGCTGACAAAAATATCCCTTTGCCCCCTAGAGCTTTTTAGGAGTTCATTATCACCCGGGTCAAAGTCAGTACTCCCATCAAAATATCCCGCTAATAGCAAATTATCGTCCGAATCAATAACCATATCGAAAGAAGAGTTCAAATCTTCGGAATAGAGGCTCTTGGCATATTCAAAATCGCCCGAAGCATCCAACTTAAGCAGATACGTGTTGTACATACTACCTGATTCAAGATAGAATGTTTCTAAATTCGGGTCGAAATCAACTTTACCTTTGAAAACACCGCTTAGATAAATATTATTTTTTGAATCTGTAGCAATTGTATTATTTGAAGTAAAATCTAATTCCAATTGCTTTACCCATTGAACTTCAAAATCTTGGTTCCATTTAGCTACAAAGTTATTGTATGATTTTTCAGACTTGACAATATACTCGTCAGGTCCCGGGTCGAAATCAAATTCGCCGTTAAATGTTCCTGTCATAATAAGATTGTACGCATCATCGTATGTGACGCTGAAAATATGTTTGTCGGCTTGTCCGGCGAGTTGTTTAACCCAAATAAAATTACCATCAGGGTCTAACTTCAATATGAAAATATTTTGCCCAAAACTTGAATTTAACTCATGTGGATTCTCATCAGTACCGAAATTGACATCATCGTTGAAAGTGCCAATAATATAGACATTGCCTTCATTATCAAGTAGAATTTTATGGGAATACTCGTTAAATATGCCACCATAACTTTTCGTCCATAACAAATTGCCGTCTTTGTCCAATTTTGCAACAAAAAAATCAAATTTTCCATTTGAAGTCAAATCGAATGATTCATTGCCGGCGCCAAATTCCATGGTAAGCATGTAAATACCGGTCAGATAAACATTATCTGCATCATCAATAGCAAAACTTGTGAAATAATCATTATCATAGCCGCCAAAAGATTTAGCCCATTTGAAAACAGGACTAATTGCGTTTGCATTGACAATGCTGAAACAAAGCAATAAAAATGCACATATTTTCAGGCGGGTAGTTCTCATAATCATAATTTCCTAAATGTATTCATTACCAAAGTACAAAAAATTATGCAAACTAACAAAATATTTTAGCGTGGGCTAAGATGCTCTCAAACTTCAATTGCTATCAATTCTATTTCGTGAAGTGTGTCTGTTTGTCCGGATAGCCATAATTGTTCGTTTGCGCGGTCTAAGATTACGGGCATACGTTTTTTGGAATTATGAATTTCGCGCATCAATCCGATTGCTTCCGTGGTGAGAATTGTGTAGGTGCTGATGATTTCGCCTGTGTTGCGGTCGGTCCAGTGGCTACTGACGCCAAAGCAACAGCAACGAGAATGAAAATAAATGGGTTCAATAACTGGTGCATGATTATCTGCAACAGTGTAATGTGTTTGCCTAAGGTGAGTTTGTTCTCGCCGTAAAACTGAATCCTTTCATTGGCTTCTTCCTGATTTAAGCCCGTATAAGAAGTTTTTAACTCACTAAAGATTTCTTCTTTACCTAAAGCCTTCCAATGCTCTTTGCCTAATCATCTTTATGTTTCATAAAATATCTTTTTTACTTTTTCAATTACCTTATGAATGCTTTATTAAACTATGCAAAACTAATTTACTTATATCATCTCAATGAATGATTGCATAAACACAGTATATGATTCGGTTGAATCCAAATTATCCAAAAAAAAGCTCTCCGAAAGTTCTTTCGAAGAGCATTTAATCATAGATGGAACGGCCACATAGAGCAGTCTCATCTTGGATAAAAGTTGTGGTTTGGAGCTACTTCTTCTTCAATTCTACAATTAGAACCCCAATTTTGTTATTAAAACCCATCACGGATGTAATGATTTTTACATCACCACCTTCTTTTGAAACGATTAAATTATCTGATTCAAAATCCAAATTCCCTGAGTATGTATTACCCTCAAACTTTTTATCAGATGATAATAAAACCATTTTATCCTCAGGATTTATTAATTGAACCAAGTCTGCTCCGGATTCTTTAACAAAGACTGTTAGAAGTTGACTTAGATTTTCTGTGTTATTTCTTAATAATTCACTTCTTACAGACCAAGAGAAAACTTCTGTAGCAAATTCAAGATGTTTGATTTGCAAACTATCAATTTTGCTTTCATATACAGCTATCAGTTGTGACTTTTCATTTTCAAAATTACTCTCGTTAATGCTGATTTTAACGGAAAACCAAATTACAACAGCTACAAGTATTATTGCTAAAAAGCTTGAAATTATATTGTTTTTCAAGAAAGCCACAAATTTGTTACTGATTTTTTCATCTGCACTCATAAATATCTCTTTAAATTTTATTAAATATTTTACTTATCTGTATCTTCAAGTGAAAGTATTTTAATCACCGAAAGCCCATTCCGCCTGAAATAGCATCCGGAATATACAAAATTGTGATATCAAGCGATAGTGGAATTTCTATATGTCAGTTAAAGAAACTTAGCTTAACCAATTCCATATTTTGACCTTCCGAAATAATAACTGCCCAAATAAAGAAAAAGTAATACTATAATTTTTAATAATCACATAGACTACTTATCGTTAATCGTAATACGAGAAATTTCTACACCTGCAGGATATGCAAGGTTCCCTTGTTCTTCTGCAGTTATAAAAATTTCTTTCACCTCAAATGGAGTCACTGTTTTCAGAAATGCTTTTTCAGCATTTTCATGATTTAATTGACCAACATTCTTAGTTTCACCATTTCCAACTAATACCCAAACACTATAATTGTTTTTTGGCGGATTTAACCTACTTGCAGCAGATAAATTAAGTGCAGTTATTTCAATAATGTAATTGTTGTTATTATCCTGCTTTATCTTCGCAGTTATGTCAGCTGCGGGGGTTACTTGTGATATTGGGAACTTTATAGTTGATGCACAAGAAGCCATTAATGCCACTGCAAAAATGATTGCTAAAATTCTAATTTTCCCCATTTTGTTGTTCTCCTTTTTTTGTTTTGTTTAATTTTGTACCTACTCTTAAATTAAAGATTTTCGGCTAACTCTTTTTTTAATTTTAGTCAATTTTAAAACTGATATTTGCAGGCTATACGTGTAGCCTGCAAAATCAACTATTCACGTTTAATTAAACATGGATTTAAGCTTGTTAAACTTTTCTTTGAAAGATTCCGAAGCCGAAGAAAAAACATCTTTGGCTTCTTCCCATTTTTCTTCTGTGGCATCGGCCAGCTCGTCATACTTAGTCTTCACTTCATTTCTTTTGGCTTTCAAAGCAGCCATTTTCTCTTTGTATTCAGCTTTGGTTTCAGCTTTAGCGCTTTCAATTTTGGCTTCCCAAACACCAATTTGGTCGTCCATTTCATCAATCTGCTTTTTTACTTTTTCTTTTGTGCTCATCGTTTTAAAAATTAGTGGTTAATAAATATTCAGTTAATACGTTACACGTAAAATAACCATTTTTATTGAGCTTTGCAAATTATTTTCCCAGAAAGTAGCTGATTACCATTCCGATAACCAGTAGGCTTGCCCAAATGGTAATCTCCTCAAATGTTAGGTTTATAACAGTTATAGTGATAGCCGCTGCTATCAAAAATTCCAGTGCCAGCAGCAGGTAAGAAGAAAATTGATTGTGCGCTGATTGCGTTAAAGCCCTCATATATGTTAAATTATCACATAAATAAAACAACAAGAATACCTGCCACGCCGCTTCCAACCATTACAAGAATTAATTTTACAGATACCTTAACATTGGTAATAAAAGCAAACATAAGCCCTTTAATGATTGTATTTGTCACTGCTGCAAGTACAATTCCAGTTACAGCAACTTGTTCTGTTAACTCTTCAGTTGCCATTTTTGAGAGCGAAAGCGTTATGGCATCGACATCCATCAAACCCGAAACAACAGATAAAATATAAATCCCTTCATCTCCAAACCATACCTTCATGGTTTCAGCCACCAAAAGTACTCCACCCAGCAATACAGCAAATAGTATGGCTGTTTTTATTTGAAAAGGGTTCTTAAGCTTCAGTGGCGGTTTCTCTTTATCTTCTTTTTCTCGGACCGACTTCCACAACCAAAATATTCCCAACAGTATAAATATGATCAAACTCAATACCGGGGGCCATAGAGTTTGAATCAGATTTATATTTACAACGGTTACCTCAATCATAACCCGAATAAACATAATGACAGATGCAATTAATACGCACGACATATAAATATTGCTTACGCGTGTTTTTTTGCCATATTTGCCAAACTCATAGTTACGGCTGTAGATGATGCAATCGCCCCAGTTAGTGCAGTCAAAAGAACGCCAATCCGGTCGCCAAATTCCATGGTAAGCATGAAATTACCGGTCAGATAAACATTATCTGCCTTATCAATAGCGAAACTTGTGAAATAATCATTATCATAGCCGCCAAAAGATTTAGCCCATTTGAAAACAGGACTAATTGCGTTTGCATTGACAATGCTGAAACAAAGCAATAAAAATGCACATATTTTCAGGCGGATAGTTCTCATAATCATAATTTCCTAAATGTATAATGTCCAAAATACTAAAAATTATGCAAACTAACAAAATATTTTAGCGGGGGCTAAGATGCTCTCACACCTCCATTGCCATTAATTCAATTTCGTGAAGTGTGTCTGTTTGTCCTGTTAGCCATAGTTGCTCGTTTGAGCGGTCTAAGATTACGGGCATACGTTTTTTGGAATTATGAATTTCTCGCATTAATCCGATTGCTTCGGTGGTGAGAATTGTGTAGGTGCTTATGATTTCGCCTGTGTTGCGGTCGGTCCAGTGGCTATATAGTCCTGCAAAGGCAAAGGCGTCATTGTCCGGCATGGTGATGAGGTATTTCTGCTTTTTCTTGCCGGCTTCGTCTAACCATTTCCATTCAAAAAAGCCATCGGCAAGCACCAAACAACGGTTATGGACTACGTATCTGAAGGATGGCTTCTCGTGTATGGTTTCAATTCTGGCATTCAGCGTGCTCTTTCTTATGCTGTCGTCTTTTGCCCAATGCGGAATTAATCCCCATGAGAATAGTTGGATATTGCCAACATCGCTTCTTGTGATTACGGGTGTTTTGGGGAATCGGAAACCATTGTAAACTTCGGGACGGAATTCCTCTTCGTCCTCAAATTTTGCTTTGAAACGGTGTTTTAGCTCTTGAGCCGATTTCGATTGTTGGGAATGGAAGCACATATCAGCAATGAATTTTAATGATGTCGGAAAGTTTGGTTGTGTATCGTGGTGAGAGCTTTTCTTGTTTCATTTTCCATACGCGTTTTTGGTCTTGAGTTGCCAAGCGAATTTTTTGCTGCCCGTAGCTTTTGTTGAGTGCATCCACAGCTTTCATTAGCGGAATATGTCTTTCGTCGCGATTTTCAAACAGGTGGATTTGTGGGCTGTCTTCGGGTGTGAAATCTTGCACGATTACGCCGGCTTTTTTGTAGTGGTAGCCATCTTTGAATATTTTCGATAAAGCAAATAGTGCAAATCTACTTAATTCGATGCTTGAATTGGTTGCGAAGGGCAATTTAATAACTATGTTTCGGCTGTATTGTGGCAAGTCCTTGCGGTGTCCGTTGGTATGCACAAACACCATGAGCGAATTGCAACAAGACTTTTGATGGCGCAACTTCTCGGCACACGATACGGCAAATGTCGAAATGCGTTCTTGCAGTTGTTCCAACTTGGTGTAATTTGCTTCAAATGAACGCGTAGTTGCGATGCTTTTCTTGGATTGCACTGCATCTAAGCCTAATGTGGGAATGCCCTGCAAATCGTGCTTCAGACGCAAGCCTACAATTGCCATCTGCTTTTTTACCCAAGCATCGTCAAGTTGCACAAAGTCGTATGCCGTAATTACCCCAACTGAGATTAGTCTTTTGCTGTGTTGGCGTCCAATTCCCCAGACGTCTTCGATTTTTAACCATTTAAGTGCCTTGATTCGCTTTTCATCGGTATCTATGATGTAGGCACCTTCGGTTTCTTTCGGGAATTTTTTGGCGATTCGATTTGCCACTTTTGCAAGTGCTTTAGTGGGTGCTACACCTACGCTTATGGGGATTCCTGTCCATTTTTGCACTTTGATTCGCATTTCTTTAGAATAGCTCTGCAAATTGAGATGCTCCAATCCATCGAACTTCAAGAAAGCCTCGTCAATGCTGTAAATTTCCATCTCGGGGCTGTATTGCTCCAAAATACTCATTACGCGTTGGCTCATGTCGCCATATAAAGCAAAATTTGCCGAGAAGACTTGCACATTGTGCTTGTTGAGCAGTTCTTCATATTCAAAAAGTGGTGCACCCATTGGAATACCGACTGCCTTAGCTTCGTTACTGCGCGCAATCACACAGCCGTCGTTGTTGGAAAGTACCACAACAGGCTTGCCCACGAGGTCGGGGCGGAAAACACGCTCGCAGGAAGCATAAAAATTATTGCAGTCAATGAGAGCAAACATTACAGTGGCTTTTTGATGATAAATGTTACGACGCCCCAAACTTCAAGGTTGTGATGCTCCTCGACTTTGATGGGTTTGTATGTATCGTTTTCGGGCATTAGCCAAATTCCGCTTTTGTCAATTTTGATACGTTTCAATGTAAATTCACCGTCAATGTAGCAAACTGCGATTTTTCCATCGGCGGGTTCGATGCTTTTGTCTATGACTAATAGGTCGCCATTATTTATACCTGCACCCCGCATAGATTCGCCTTGCACTCTGCCGTAGAAAGTCGCAGCCGGATGTTCGATTAAATGCTTGTTCAGGTCAATGTTTAAGTCCACAAAATCTAAAGCCGGCGATGGGAAACCTGCACTAAAAGTAAAGGGGAGCAAAGGTAATTCAAGCTCCGTAGCTGTGTTTGCGGAGTAAATTACCAATGTAGGGCTGCTATGTAATTTCAATAATGCCATTAAAATTCCTCGGTAAAAATGATATGCAAACTTATACAATAATTGGCATAATATCAAAGGAGAATGAAATTTGAACGAAAGTCGCTGTAGCATTATGCCAAAGCGATAATATTAAAACGTTTAACGACATGAATAGTTGCTGTGCCGAACCAGATTTTTTCTTAACGATAGGAAGTGTGATTGAGTATGAATACTCCTAATTTTACCAAATGTGCTTTTTCAGGATATGGGTTGATTCCCGTGTCCGACAGATAGTCATAAGTCAATCCTATTCTGAATTCCGCTTTGCCTCTAATCGCTATCCCTGTTGCAATCCCGACATTTATGTCAGCTTTCTGAAAACTGCTGAAACGGTCGAGAAATTCTTCATTTTTGCTGTAAAAATTTATCATTGAATATGAGCTAAAGTAATAATTCCAATAGTGGCTGCTAAGTTTTTTTGTAAAATTAAAGTTGAAACCAAGCGAACCGATAAGTTGTTTCCAATTGGAATTGACCGGCATCCAGCTATTAGGGTAGCGGTAGTCCTGTCTGATAGTGTATAATTCACCACGTAGAGCAAACAGCGCATTTTCTTGTTCTTCTAAAACATCGAAAGGCATCAAAAATTTGCCCTGAAGGCTACCGAAAATCAATGCACGCTCTTTGCCATACAGATAGTTATCAATATCGTGTTTGCAGCGGTGCATATAGCCCAACTGCCAGAAATTATCACCGGTTTTGCGGGTATAAACAAATCCTTCTTCCCAGAAAATTGACCTGGGTTTGAAACCAATGTCATTGTCCGAATTTGCGACAAACTCGATATGACCTACAAAAGCCAGACTTGACGAACTACCGGTACGGAAAAATTCAACAAATGTGCCAAGCTTCTGATTCCAAGCATGCTCAAAGTCTCGCTTAATGGCATAGGATGCAAATTCAGCAAATCCCCCGAAAGAATGGATATATGCAGTACTGTCGTCCGGCAGATTATCAGCAACGTTGAATAGGGGATTGAACACCACAAATCTGTCCGGCATCCTTTGAGCAGATAGCGGCGTCAATATCAAACATATCAATATCAGGTGTAAGATTGACTTCATTTTTATAAATGTTATAAATTTTTAATACTTGAATTTGTCCTCAATAAATGATATGCAAATATATAAAAAAAAGAGGCTGAAATTCATCAGCCTCTAAAAATTTTGTTCATGAAATAGCAAAAATTATGGATACACTTTTTCTGCCATCATGAAAGGTATTTTACGTTGCTTCGGTATCGAAAGTTTGCCTATAAAATAGGTGTCGTTGTCTCTGGCAGCTTGCTTTTCGGTATATTCGTCAGCATCTACCAAGATGAACAACTCTGTACTGTCCGCTCCCGTAGCTAAAAGAGCTTTGTATTCTGTCACTGTAGTGTGGAATCCGTCAAATTGATTTATGATTTCAACTTTATCAGAGGGCAAACATACAGGATTCTCAGTCAATGAATACGCAAAGAAGTATTTTCCGTCATCAGGAATGTCAATTTTCCCCGGGATGAATCCTTCAAATGAAACTTTGGGCAAACCGAGACCATTAATGGCTTGTGCCGATTTGTAGGAAAGGTCAATGACTCTTTTGCCTACATAAGGTCCGCGGTCGTTGATTCTGACAAGTGTCGAAAGTCCGTTTATAACATTAGTAACTTTCAAGATTGTCCCGAATGGGAGTTTTCTATGAGCAGCTGTATATTCGTACATATTGTATTTTTCGCCACTCGCAGTGCGTCTGTTGTGGAAATATTTCCCGTAATAGGACGCTGTTCCATTTACAGTAAGCAGGAAGTCTGATGCTACGTCAAGTTCTGCAACGTCAACTTGAGTCGTATCAGCGATAGCCACAATCTTGGAACGGAGGGTTTCCCGATTTGGCTCTTTCGCACTCACTAAAATGTGTATCGAAAGCAAGATGATTGTTATCAATGCAGGAGCTGCAAAAATATACATCTGCTTCCGTATAAAAGATATTAAAGGCATTCGGAGTTGTACTCCTATTGTGAAACATAACCTAAATCAAGTAAAATCTTTCTTATTAAAATATTGAAAATATCCAAATAAGTTTAAATAATGTGAATTATTTCAAATTATATAAACGAAATCTTAGTTTTATAATTGCAGGTATCTTGGTAATGATATGATTTATGGTTACTTACCTAAAGGTGAAGCCCCAAAACAATTGAGTATCCGGCGGTTTTTCGGGTATTAATACCGAATAGTGTCACTCGATAAATAAATTCGGCATGAAATGTCTTTTCCACCAAAATTTTGAATGCAAACCCGACTCTCATGTAAATTTCTTTATATGGATTGTGACGAGCGTCAAGTATTGCAGTCTCTTCAATCGTGTCGAATGAGTAAGCGGATTGGATGAATGCCCTCATTTCGGTATCGGGTACCGATGTCAGCATAAAATTCAGATTCGCAATCAACATATCGGAGTATTCGCCACCTCTTATTCGATAGCCGAGTTCTGTCAGAATTGCATATTTCTCACCTATGATTCCGGAAGTGATTTGGGGTGCGATTTCGAATGGGAAATATCTGGAGAAACTCGTCGAATCGCCAAAGATAGGCTCTGCAGCGGTCGGTATTGCGACATTGAGATTGAAATCCGAAAAAAAGGATTTGTAAGTATATACGTAGTTCGCTCCGAGACCTATGAAATCTAATTGGCTTATGTGGTCTTCATACCGTAGTACTTTATTAGTTACGCTGCCTGTGCTTGAAAAGTTGATATAGTTTTCATCGTAGTAAATCAGCGAGAATGGCAATCTAATACCGAAAGTCAAATTTTTGTAAACTTCATAGCCCGCGAAAAGCTCGATGTTGTGGGTCACGTCGTTGAATCCATAAGCTGTCGATTTACCGGCGACTACATTTGTATCTGCATAGTGTGTCAAATTATCACCTTCGCCATCATAAAATGATGATGAGTTGGAGGAGTTGTATTGCAGCAAGATTTTTAGACCTACTTTCTCCTCTTCAAACTGCTCTAATTCTTCTTTCTTTCGTTTTTCTTCCTCTCCGGCAACTACGTTGTAGGGTTTTTTTTGTGCCTTCAGGTCGGAATTGCCGCCAAACATAAAAATCATTGTGAATATTGCGAATAGTAAAGCTTGGTAATGTGATTTCATCGATTATGATTCCAATTGATATTATTTCTTAAAATAAGCAAAAACTAAAATACTGAAAAAAAACGGGTCATGGCACAAAATCCAATCAAAAAATAAAAAAACTGTTTTGACAATATTTAAACTTATAAATGTTCAGTAATACAAAAAAGTTACAATATTTTGCAACTAAATTATAAGTTAAGTGTATTTATAACTGATTGTAAATTTGAGCGGAAAATGGCGAAGAACTTTAGAAGTCTGTCAGATGTGGAACTCGTTTCGATGCTAAGTGGCAACAAAGCCGACGCATCGGAAGCTTTTCGCGTGCTTTACGACAGATATTCTTCGATTGTTCATGCTTACTGTGTCAGAGTGACCGGCGATGAGGACAAAGCGGATGACATTTTCCAAGATACCTTCATCAAATTTTACCAAAAGGTACAACCGGACATTGAAAATACAAATATACCGGGCTTTTTGATGAAAATCGCTCGCAATTTGTGTTTGAATGCAAAACGAGATAAAAAAAACACTATTGACATTGACGAAGTGGATTACTACGTCAGCACAGGTACAAATTACGAACAAAAGGAACTGTTAGATTTGATTACACGCTCGCTGGATTTGCTCGAGGACGACTATCGGGAAGCCTTTGTGTTGAGAGAATATAGCGGTTTGAGCTACGAGGAGATTGCCGAAGTGACGGGCATATCTCTCGGAAATGCAAAATCAAGAGTTTTTAGGGCTAAGCAAAAGATTAAATCTATACTTAACCCTTATTTGAAAGACATTAGTATGAAATAATATAATAAATGGTCCGAAAATGGAACAAGAACAAATAATATACGATTACATCGAAGGAGTTTTACCGCCTGAAAAAGAGCTTGAGCTATTCCAAATGCTTACAGCTAATGAAGAATTGCGGGCAGAACTCAAAAGTCAGATGGCGATTAAAAGTGCAGTCAAATCCGATGTTGTTGCTTATACGCCTAAAGCCCAATCGACTATGAATATTTTCAATACGATTGGTCTGACTCCTCCTCCGGGAATAGCTCCTATACCAAGTCCGGGCTTTTTCTCGGTAGTTGCCGCTAAATTTAGCAGCATTTCACCTTTATTGTTGACTGGCATGGCAACGGCTGTAGCTACTGCAGTTGTTATCTTTATGCTCTATAATTTTGGTACTTTTGATGGTGCTTTAGCTGCCAAATATGGCAACAATCAAACAAGCAATAATTCATCTATCAATAATATCAATCAAAATGCGATACCAACAATGACTTCCGAAGCGGAAGTAGCAAAGTCAAATGTCAATCAAGCTTCAGAGCCACTTGCAGTTGATAAATCGGTGGCTGAACCAAAAGTGGTTTACAAATATATTTACGTTACGAAAGATGATACGAAAGCTAATGAAAATCAGAATCACGAATTGCTAAATAATGATGCCGCCAACGACGTGTCTTCACCATCGGAAGTCGCATTGAGCAGAGCAAATTTATCATCTCCTGTCGTACAATATAGGGGAGAAGAAGCTCCTTTGAATTTGCTCAGAAGCCCGTACGGTACAAATGATATAAGAAATCCGATGATTGAAACTGCTTTTATCGGCAATGAAGGAAACGAAAATTTCGCTATTGAATTCCGTGGCTCGATTTACAATCATGGCGAAGGTGTCAAAATTGACCCTGCAAAATATGACATGGCAAACGTTGGTATTTCCGGTACATATTCATTGTTTGATGATTTGAAAGTTGGTGTTGATTGGCATAGAGAAAATTTCTACCAAACTTTTAGCGGCGTTGAAGACGGCGTATTATACACATATAACCAAAATCCAAACATCGAAACTTATGGTGTATTTTTTCGCTACCACCCGGACTTTGCGAAAATTGGTTATTTCGCTCCTTTTGCTCAAGTAAATGGTGCTTATTCGACAGTGGGACCTGTTTTTAGGGGAATGATAGGTCTCGAATTTTCAACGGATAATACTTCAAAATTCGTAGTCGCTTATGGATATAACCACTTGAGATTTAAACATGGTGGGAATTGGTTTGATTCCGGTAAAACCGGTTTGCAAATCGGATTTGGATTTAAATTCTAAGGAAAAATTGAAATGAATCAAATTTATATTGTACTTATCGCAGCATTATTGACTTTGGGACTATTTTCGTGCGAAGATTCTCTCGGGGTCAACGGTACTGATTACATCAAGGAAATGGTTTCCGGAGATACTATCAGTATTGATACAACTATGATTAATTTCAAAAAAGTAGTTATTCGCGAAATCGTTACAAAGCGTGATACTCTTTATGATACTACCTATGTAAAACAGCCTATAGTTACGTCTCATAATCGTTATTTGCAAATATTCCAACGGCACGGGCAAGGTGGCGATTTGCGTGAATTGACTTCGGACTTTGACGAATTCAGCTACAATTCAACCTTAGATTATAATTACTTGACTCCAAAATTAGATTTGATTATGTCAGTCACTACAAATCATGACTTGCAAGTAGTAAAAAACAAGGGATTTCCCGGAATTATCAGATATGCTTACATCAAAATACCGGAAATGTTTATCATAAGCGACCAGCCAATGCCGATTGCCGAACTAAAAAAAATGGGTGGTAACTTCAAACTTACTTTTACAACAACAGGTTTAGTCAATTATAACTACGAAGCAAACCAAATCAACGGAATGTTCGGCGTAAGCAAACGAATCGTCGAAGAAGGCGAAATTAAGAGTGTATCTTTATATTTCCAAGGTGAAGTTTTTGATATAAATAATCCTGCTAAAAGATTTGCCTTTGCTTTCCACCTTAGACTTGATTTCTAAACTCGGGCAATTAGTTTTTACGGACTACTGCAATTTTCTGGACTGATGTTTCTTTAGTCGTTAGCGAGGTAGCTACTACTAAAAATATTCCGCTATTGACTAAATTGCCATTCTCATCTTTGCCGTCCCATACAGTCTTTTTGCTTCCTGTGACAATTCGCCTTACGAATAAACCATCCGAAGTAAGGATTTTCAGTTCCGAATATTCTACAAGCCCGTCAATAACTAATTCAGCGTCAATACTTGGGTCGAATGGTTGCGGATAGCAAGCAATTTCGTAATTTTGAGCAGGAGTGACTGAAAGAGTGGTCGCTTCGTAAACTCCAGATCTTGTACTGAAAAACATTTTACCAAATTTGCCATCATATCCTAATGCAAAGACTTCATTTGTAGGCAAAGGTGAATTGGTGGTGTTAATATATGCAATAACTGCTGCTCCGTCGGAATCTACCACCCACACACCATCACTTGTCGCAATCCATTTATTATTCTGAGCATCCACCACAATATCGTTCACATTAATCTCGCCTAACAATCTGGATAGTGACCTGACAATAAGATTGTTTCTGTTATTTAACACTGCAGAAGGATTTATGATTACTGAAACACCTTTGGCAGTTCCAATCCAAACAGTACCTAATTTATCCACGGTTATGGAGTTATGTGTATTCTCCAACAAATTAGGTATTTGAGACGCTGTCAGCATTTCACTTACATCATCAGTAAAATCATCAGGTGTGCCATTATCATTATAATACAACAATCCCAAACCATGAACCGGAGCGCCGCCAACCCACTTAGTACCGTAAAAATCTATGCCAAGAGTCATGAATTGTCTTGAGTTAGGGCTTTGTTTGTTTATGAAGCCGTGTGAAATACCTTCGGGAGTTATCGCTACTAATGAAGGTCCCGGTGAAACAGTACCTAAACAAGCCATCCAAACCCATCCGTTTTTGTCAACTTCGCTTTCACCAACAACAATAAAATCAGGTGATGTAGCCAAACCTACTAAAGCCGAATTGCTCCTGTTGTAAAGAGTACCATTGCTTACTGTATCATTCTTATCAAAAATAAAAATACCTCTACCATAATTGCTGACAAATACTTTCCCACTTGTAGCAGTAATTTTGTGATATTCGTTAGTTTTCAGGACCGGATAAACAGGAGATGTGAAATTATGCCAATTTTCACCATCGTAGCTTGCGAATCCTCTTGAAGAAGCACCTGGCATTGTGGCTAACCATAAAACACCGTCTTCGTCAACGCTCAAACTTCTGAAACTATTGGTTATTGGGGTGTTAGGCTTATAATGAATTAAAGTATCATTTTGGTAAATTCCAATTCCGGCGTCGCGGTAATAAAAAACAAAATAAGGTTCTTCGGAATAATTTTTAGCAATTTCAAATCCTCGAATTAGCGCCGGATGATTAATATTTATCATATTACTACCAATCCGTATATCAAATTGATTTGTATATGCAAATTTGTTATCAAATTCATTTATGCTTGTCAGTTCATCCGGGGATTCGATAAACTCTTCAAAGAAATCATCTTTGAACTTTTTAACAGCTTTTTCGGACATTGCATAGATAGTGTTTTCGACTGAAGTTAGATTTAGAATTTTCTTATCATAAAGCCCATCTTGTGAGTCATAATTTGTCCATACTGCAGGATTTGCTAATTGGTCATCAAGTTTCGCTTTGGCTACTCCTACATCAGTAGCAAGCCAAATTGTATTATTTTCGATTAAAATCTTATTCGTTGGAGTTTGGTTCGGAAATTCACCATAACGCTTAATTGTCTCAAGAAAGACATAATTATTTAGGTCAAACACAGCCAATCCGAACCCGCCGGCTATATAAGCTTTATCGCCCTCAAAATGAATATCATGGATAATTGAATTAGAAAATTGTTGGTTATATATATCGGTGATATGAATCCATTTTTCATCGGGAGTGAATATTTCAATGTAGCCGTCAAATGTTCCGAGCATGACAATTTCTCGTTCTTTGTGGGCTTTAATGATAGTAATTTGACTACTTAGGAAAGCATTAATATTATCAAATTTTTGATATGAGCCCTCATTTTTGTCAAAAATAAATGCTCCACCCGAAGACCCTGCCCAAATTCTTTCTTTATGGTCAACTGCAACTGTAATGACATCCAATAGCGATGTATGAGATTTCCAGTTATCTATACGAAAATCCACAGAGAAAGCAGTAGTGAGAGTTAGAACGAAACAAGTCGTGAATATAAAGAATAACTTCATCGCTTTACCACATATAATTTAACAAAAAGGTAACAACTGCGATACAATCTCCTTTACAAAGCGTTGATTAATGAAATCATTTCGATTGCCGTGACTGCAGATTCAAAACCCTTGTTGCCTTGTTTAGCGCCCGACCTTTCAATTGCTTGTTCTATCGTATCAGTTGTCAGAACTCCCAAAATGCACGGCACACCTGTCTCAAGTGATACACGAGCAATACCTTTGCTTACTTCGGAGGCTATATAATCGAAATGTGGTGTTGAACCACGAATTACAGCACCAAGAGCAATTACGGCATCATATTTTTTGGATTCCGCCATTTTCTGGACAATCAGTGGCAACTCAAATGCACCCGGACAATATGCTATAGTAATTTTTGCGTCATCGGCTTGGTTTCGACGAAGCCCGTCTAAAGCACCATCAAGCAATTTTGAAACCACAAACTGATTCCAACGTGACACTACAATGGCAAAGGATTTGCCTTTTGCATCGAAAATTCCTTCAATTATTTGCGGCATTAATTTCTCTTATTCTTTATACAATTTTCAAATTTAACAATAAATTTCCAATTTTTACAATAATGAATCGTAAATGATTGCTGTGAAGACGTTATTTTAGTAAAATTAATTTGAAATTTATATTTTTTTAAAAATTTATTGGAGTTCTTTCAAAATGTACAAGATTTTTTCGATAACAATCGCCTTGTTTTTAATAGTATCATGCGGTGCTGAAGCACAAAACAAAAAAGACCAAACTAAGCCAATTGTGCTCAAAAATGCTCAGGATTCAATATCCTATATAATTGGGACACAATGGGGCGGTTCCTTGGCAATGGATTCGGTGAAAGTAAACATTGATGCCCTCAAGCAAGGCATTGTAGATGCTCTCAACGGAAGTCCTATTGAAATGGACCAAGCTAAAGTTGACGCAATGATGCAAGCACTCGTAGCTGAAATTAACGTAAGACGCCAACAAGGCGAAGCTTTAAAACAAGAGGAGACCAATCAAATGGCTAATGTGAATCTTCAAAAAGGAAGAGAATTCCTTGAACAAAACAAAAACAAACCGGGCGTAAAAGTTACAGCATCAGGTTTGCAGTATAAAGATATTACTCCGGGAACAGGTAAATCACCTAAAGCTACCGACAAAGTTAAAGTACATTACAAAGGTACTTTCATCAATGGTGAAGAATTCGACAGTTCTTACAAAAGAGGCGAACCTATCGAATTTCCACTTTCAGGTGTTATCAAAGGTTGGACTGAAGGTCTGCAACTTATGAAAACCGGTGGCAAAATGCAATTCGTCATCCCTTCAGATTTGGCATATGGCGAAAACGCTCACCCATCAATCGGACCGAATCAAGTTTTGATTTTTGAAGTTGAATTACTTGACGTAATCGAATAAATTCGTTTTGAGCATTAATTTTGCTCGACGTTTTTATTGCATGTGAATTATAGTTAATTTTGTGTCGGTTATTTATACAATAACCGACATTTTTATTTCAAGGAGACAATATGAAAGACATTCGTAATTACAAGCAAGAAACAATTTGCGTTCACGCAGGAACCAAAGAAAGCCCCGAAGGTTCGGTAGTAACACCGATTTATCAAACATCAACTTTCAAATTCAAAGATGTAAATCACGGAGCATCGCTCTTCAAAGGCGAATCCGATGGTTATATCTATACCAGAATGCGCAACCCCACAATTGAAGCTATGGAAGATGCCGTTGCCGCTCTGGAATGCGGAGCAAAAGCACTTGGATGCGCCAGCGGTATGGCTGCAATCCACACTTTATTTGCCACCGTTTTGAGCCATGGCGACCATGTAATTTGTAGTGAAGCCGTTTACGGACCAACCTACACCATATTACATGATTTCTTTACCAGATTTGGAGTCGAAACCACATTTGTTGATACTTGCAATATTGAAGCCGTTCAAAAGGCTGTCCAATCAAACACAAAATTAATTTTTATCGAGACACCGGGCAATCCATCAGTCGTAATGGCTGATATTGCCGCCATAGCTTTAATTGCTCACAAAGCAGGTGCGAAACTCGCTGTGGACAATACATTCATGAGCCCCATTTACCAAAAGCCGATACTTTTTGGAGCGGATTATATTGTTCATAGCATGACAAAATACCTGAACGGTCATGCTGATGTCGTCGCAGGAATTATAATTTTGAAAGATGAATCTGAGTACAAGCCTTTCCGCAAATCACTCAATCTTATTGGCGGAGTGATTGACCCATTCAATTCATTCCTCGTTCATCGCGGATTAAAAACCCTTTCAATCAGAGTCAAACAACAAGCCGAGAATGCTATTATAATAGCCGAATACCTCGAAAATCACCCAAAAGTCAAATGGGTCAATTTCCCCGGTCTCAAATCGCACCCACAATATGAAATAGGGTTGAAACAAATGACCGGACCCGGCTCGATGATAGCCGCCGAATTGCATGGTGGTATCGAAGCAGGGATAACAGTTATGAATAATATCGAGATTTTCCAACTCGCAGTAAGCCTTGGCGGAGTCGAATCACTCATCCAACACCCGGCGTCTATGACTCACGCAGGTATGGGCAAAGAATCTCGCGAACAAGCACACATTTATGACGGTCTGATTCGCATTTCCGTCGGAATCGAAGATGTGAACGACCTACTCGCCGCATTAGATAAAGCACTAGAGCTGATAGCGTAAAAATACGAAATCCCCCTTAAGCGAGCTTGCGAGCAGGGGGATTTGTATTCTTAGTCCTAAAATATGTTGAAAAAAATAGCCCATGAATTTATTCGTGGGGGAAGAAAATTGACGTCGTAGATGTGATTAATTCATCCGATGACTCCCAGTTCACAAGTGCGGCACATTTGTTAGAGATAATTCATAAGTTGATTCCAAGTCACCGGATGAAATGAATGGAAAATTTGAGAGCTTATTATCCCAACTTTGTTACAACTGACGAAACTATTTTTTGGGGAAATCTCAATAACTTTATTTAACTTTGTAAAGTAGTATTAACACTGTTTTTTTTAGATTCTTAGTAATTAAGCCTACAATTGGCTACATTTCGTTATCATATTTGGAGCTTTTATGAGAAGTATAATGTTGGTTATTATGATGTTAGCATACTCGATTGCTTATCCTTATTGGGAGGAATCAAATAATGGATTATTTGTTGGTGAAGATTTTAACTTTATTGCTGTTAACGGAGATGTAATGTATGCCGGAACTCAAATTTCGGGTCTTTATTCTTCTACTGACAATGGCATTACTTGGAATCAACAAAATACAGGCTTAAACATTAGCACAGCAACATCTATGTTGATGATTGGCGATACTATTTATGCGATTATGGATTATAAGATTTGTCAATCTACCGATAATGGTAATACTTGGACAAGGAACTATGATTCTCCAAGTTTTACTACAATGGCTGTAAATGGTCAAAACATTTATGCCGCAACTAACGATGGTGATGTATACTATTCCTATAACAATGGCAAAAACTGGCAGTTTAAGTATAGTTCGCCCTCAGTTATTAATTCGATGGTTATTAACGGTAATAACATTTTTATAGGAACAGGAGCTGGGCTTAATATTTCAGTTAACAATGGTTTTAATTGGACAAATAAAAATTTTGGAAATTCAAATCCAGATATCAGAATATTAACAATTAATGGGCCCGATATTTATGCGGGAACAGAGGAAGGCTTTTTTGTTTCTTCAGATAATGGAAATACTTGGGAAGCAAACAACATAGGTTTGACAAATACACAAATTAGAGCAATAGCAACAAACGAAAATAATATCTATATCGGTACAGAAAATGGTTTTTTCGTATCTACAGATAATGGCAATAGATGGTTAGAAAAAAATACCGGATTATTTACTACTAAGGTAAACTCTATTGTATTCAAAGGTGAAAATATCTTTATCTCTACAGCCAAAGGTGGCATTTACCAATCTACAGATAATGGCAATAGCTGGATTGATATGAATGAATCTTTTTTTAAACCAAGAGTCTGGTCAATTGCTGTTTCAGATAATAAAATTTATGCGGGCATTGATAGACAAGGCGGTATTTACCGATCCATAGATAATGGCTATAGTTGGGTTGAAAAGAGTTCAGGTTTAAAACATAAATCTGTTCACACAGTAAAGGCAAGCAACGAAAATGTTTATGTCGGTACAACAAATGGATTGTTTCTATCTACCAATAGTGGAAATAGTTGGAAAAAAGCGAACTATTTAACATTTGAAAATACGCGAGTTAATGTTATAGCCAATAAAGATGATAATATTTATGTTGGGGCATATTGTGCCGGCATACACATATCCACCGACAATGGAAATAGTTGGAAACCAAAAAACACCGGGTTCAAAGGTTGTGTAACTTCTATGGCAGTTGATGAGCAAAATATATTTGTAGGTACTTTGAGTAATGGCTTATATCTATCCACCGACGGTGGTGATAGTTGGCAAGAAAGAAATTTTGGCTTAGCCAATTCTGCAATTATGTCCATAGCAATTGATGGAAACAATGTATTTACAGGCACATTAGGTAATGGTATATATTTATCCACCGACAATGGAGATAGTTGGGAAGAAAAGAATTTTGGATTAACTCACGATACAATTTATACATTAACGGTAATTGATGATTATTTATTTGCAGGGACTTTTGGAGGAGGAGTATTCTTTTCCAAAGATAATGGCAATAACTGGATAGAAATAAATCAAGGTTTAACTAATCTTAATGTTACGTCCATAGCCAATATCGGAGACGATATTTTTGTCAGTACATGGCTGGGTGGCATTTTTAAAGCAAGTCTTAGCTTAACCTCAGTTGAAAACAATCCTTATTTATCCCAAATTGGTTTCTCCATCTACCCCAATCCCGCAACAGAATATATTGAAAT
>JAMLHE010000014.1 GCA_023957315.1 Candidatus Kapaibacterium sp. | reverse complement strand
AAATGTCTCAAATTTTCAAATACTGAAATGGGGATAAATCCACCACAATATTTACTATTGCATGATGCAGTCCATGTAAATAAAAACGACAATGTTCTTTGGATTACCACAACCGAGGGATTATTTATGTTCAATGGAAGCGAATTTATTAGAAATAATGATATACTTAATAATTTTGACCCTCTTAGTAAATTATTTTTTATACATTCTATGTATAAACATAATAATGGAGATATTTATATTTCAAGAGGTCCTAATCCAAATTTTGTTAAATATGATGGGACAAAGCTTGATACATTAGCATCACATCTCAGTGAAGATGAAATTATGATGTTAGGAAAGCACCCTCAAACCAATTTAGTAGCTCTTGATAACAAATTATACTTTCGTACTATCCAATTCGATTTAGCATATTTAGATTTGGAAACTCATGAGTACCACTATACATACATAAAAGATACGATAATTAACAATTTCATAAGCGAAGAAGAACTTATACCGTCATTGATGCCCATTATTACTGATATGCAAAAATATGGGGATGATAAGTTATTTTTAAGAGTAGATGACCTTTTTTACGAGAGCTTTTTTTACTTTGATGGGAAAAATATTGAAAAAGTAGAACTCGACAGGGATTTAATATTCCCTAATGACTCTGCATATCAAATAAATAGTATTCGTATTGACAGCAAACTTAGAAAATGGTGTTTTATAAGGTCTTTTAGAACTCTTAATGAACCTTATGATATGAAAGAGCATTATTTTATTATTGATAAGAACAATGATTATTTCAGGATTGAACCGGTTAAATACGGGTTTGAATATAACTCATATTTTAACGGATTACATGAACTGAGCAACGGAGCTACTTATTTGAGCATAAAAGGTGGATTCTTAGTGGATGACCCTCTCGGAGTATCGGTAACAGAAAGCGTTCCATCATTCTTAATGAATCAAGTCAGACCAAATCCTTTCAAAGACCGAGCACAAGTGGAAATTACCGCAACTCGTGCCGCAATTGATAACATGAAAGTAGAAATATTCGATTATCTTGGTAAAAGCATCAGACAAATCGAACCTTTCATAACATATCAACCGCTTACCGGACTTGCAATACTCGAAATAGAAACCGATGGAATCCGTCCGGGCTACTACTATCTCGTAGTCACAGACAACAGTGACACTCGTACAATGCCGATAATGATTAAGTAAAATTGTTTATACTCCCGTCAGGTGTAACACCTGACGGGACGCAACACGATAATCTTTCCCTTGACATTTTTGTGAATTGAACAAATAATTTAGGATATTAATATCATTTATCGAGTATTAATTTGCTTATTGAACCTCTTTTACCATCTGATATATGCACTAAATATACCCCATTTGGGAAGCCATTCAAGTCAATATTTGCATTTGACGTGGTATGATTCCGGGAATAAATTGTTTGTCCATTCAAATTCATAACTCGTACTTGATAACTTGAGATATCCGTAGATATGGCAATTGCTCCCGAACTTGGATTGGGGTGAATTTTTGCATATATAGCATTGAATTCGTGATTAATGTGAGATGTTTCGTCAAATTCTATAATAAAATACAACTGAGAACTACCACTTAAATCATTCCATTCGCCCGAAATTCCAAGCATCGTAGTACCAAGGGGCCATCCTGCAAGCGCAAGACCCGCATAATGTTGACTTCCGCCATAATTATCCGGTTCTTTAATGGTTCCTGTACTTTTACCTCCCCAATTATGGTATGCGTTATCAACTGCATACCCATCACCTTTACCAGCAGTTCCTTCACCTGACCAAAAATGGATTCCCATACCTTCATTTTTGCCGTCCCATATCCATTTTCCTTCTTCATTTTGGTCGGTAGCACCTATCCATACATAACCAATGCCTCCACCTGTTGGAAGTTGTGTATAATTCCAGGGTATTTTGGCGCCATTTACAATGGCATCGTAAAGAGCATTTTGCTCTTCGGAGGAATTGGTAATAGTTAGGTATCCGCCCCGTTCTACTGCACAGTCTGCGGCATCAGCCCATGTCATTGCTTTTTGTACGATTTCGTATGATTTGCCATCGAATGTAAATGAATATAGAGTATTTTCCTCTGCACACTGAGAAAAGATATTGTGTGTAAAAACAATAATCAACATGATTATTAATAATGCAGTTTTCATTTTATTTTTTCCATAATATGATAAAATATTGTTACTAATTCAAGTATATAACACAAAATTCATTAAAATGTTACAATAGTAAAAAAAAAAATCTAACGACTATATACTGTAGTTTTGCAAATATATTGTTAAGATTGCAAGATTTAATAACTGGATAAGGACACTCGTACAATGCCGATAATGATTAAGTAAAATTGTTTATGCGAGGCTGTCTCATAAGGGCAGCCATTTTTTATATTTTTGTGGAAAAATACGAGAAAATACTAGGTGCAAAATAGCGTCATAACAGCTGTAATCAACAATAAGTTAGCAGTGCTGTCAAGATGCAGTTATTATTCATCAAATCAAATCTTAGCGTTTCTGTATCTCATCATGGATGAAAATGATTAAGAGACTCATCCATTGGATGATAATAAAATTATTGATGAAATTGATATAAGCGATATCGAAAACAATTACATCGGTGGCGGAGCTACCAGCTACAGCCCGAGAATGCTTCTGAAAATACTCGTATATGCTTATATGAATAATGTCTATTCAAGCCGAAGAATAGAAAATTTAGTGCAGAAAATATTCATTATATGTGGCTAAGCGGTATGCAAAAGCCGGATCACAATACAATCAATCGCTTCCATGATAAACGCTTGGCAAGCGGCTTGAAAAGAAGTATTCTCTAAAGTAGTAATGCTATTTCATGAAGCCGGAATTTTGGATATTAAAGATATATACCAGACGGCACGAAAATAGGAAGCAAATGCCAATAAATACAGTTTTGTTTAGGGGTAAAAATATCCGAACCCGTAAAGAAAAAATATTACAACAAGTCAATGAATTGTGGAAATACGCACTTCAGGTAAGCGCAGAAAATGCGAGACGTCCGACCACAGAGCTATGAAGAGATAAATCCCGAGAGTATAACTGAAACAATAGAAGAAATAAATAAAGTATTGGTAAAAAAAGATTGATAAAAATGTACGCGCTAAACTGACAAGAGTGAAGAAAACTTGGTCTGAACAATTAAGGAAATATGAAGCATACGAAAAGCAAATGAACGGTCGCAACAGTTGTTCAAAAACCGACCCTGATGCAGTATTTATGCGAATGAAAGAGAAGACCGCATGCAAAACGGACAACTAAAAGCTGCTTACAACTGGCAAATAAGTACAAACAATCCAAATAGTGGTCAATTACAGCATTCATCAAACACCCGGAGACACTTCAACATTTGTTGAACATATAGAATCCATATAAACGCCAATATCGTGAATATCTAATTCAATCACAACTGATGCAGGTTATAGGAGTCATGAGAATTACAAATATGCAGAAGACAATAATATCGAGAAAGCCTATATCAAATACAATTATTTTCATAAAGAGCAGAAAAGCAAGTGGCAGAAAGACATCAGCAAGTCCGACAATCTATATTACAACGAAGAACAGGACTGTTACTATTGCCCAATGGGTCAAGCGATGGAAAATATCGGAGAGAAAGAAAAAATAACTTTGAACGGATACAAACAAATAGTTAGCCGATATAGAGCCAAAAACTGCGTCAGTTGCTGCGCTGCAGGCGGCTTATCACGAAGGAGCTGACAATCGAACGATAGAAATAAACAAAGAAGCAAAACGACTAAAGAGCAAAAAAGCAAAATCCCGACTGATAGGTCATGAAGGTGTGAAAAAACGAAAACGACGACCAATTGAACCAGAAGCGGGTTTTTGGCAATATCAAACACAACAAACAATTTAGAAGATTTTTTACTGAGGAGGCAAAGAAAAAGTAGAAATCGAAGTTGGACTATTGGCTCTAGCCCACAATCTGAGCAAATTTGTAGCTTAAAATAGCAAAATATCTCACTTTCCCATCAAAAATTGCCTCAAATTAGCATCAAAACATACCAAAAATGGAATAATACTCATTTCTAGTCCAATTATTAAATTTAGAATACTTATTATAACAATTAGTCCCATTTTATCACCTTATTGAAAGCCAAAGAGGCTGCCCTTGTGAGACAGCCTCCGCAAAACTTCGTTATGCTTTTAAAGTATAACGAAGTTTTATTTATTCATATACCTCAAATGTAGCATCAACAAACAATCTGTTTTGAAAAAAAGTCAAATTTTTTGCAAAATATTTTCAATTTTTATTTGGAAATAAGAATTTTTTTATATATTAGCAATGTACAGACATACAATAAAGACAATTGATGTTGAAAATTTGTAAAATAGGGATTTCTACAGAGCTACAGAGCTACAGAGCTACAGAGCTACAGAGCTACAGAGCTACAGAGCTACAGAGCTACAGAGCTACAGAGCTACAGAGCTACAGAGCTACAGAGGAGCGACGAGATGCTAAAATCTTATTGTATCCTATTGCACAGAACTTTTCCACATTCAAATACACTTGAAACACACAAGAATCATAGTCTCAGTTTAATAACCAAACTCTCGCAAAGTTCATTGACATACTATAAATCGTATTCACTCACTGTTGAGCGAGGTAGGATGTGATTGTGCGATGAACACCCATAGCACGGGGAGCTTTGGGGGTGGTCTGAATACCCAACGCGGGAAATTCGACGTGTATTTGCTTTTTGTTTTAAATAATAAAAATTTATAAAAAAAATTGAGTATTAACATGAAAAAAAAATATTTATTTTTGATAGGGGTGCTATTTATAGTTCATTCAATTGCACCCAAACTGTATAGTCAGTATGAACCGCCACCATGTTGGATGGATTGTCCATTAAGCATTTGGCAATTAGAAACGATAACCATGAGGTTAGGGGACATTTGTCCTACAACGCCGCCTGACTGTTTTAATCATAATTTAGTAATTCAATTTTGGCATAGGCACGCCGAATGTCCCGATCCAAATCCTCCATATGGTCAAATTAGTGAATATGATTGTCAAATCAAAAGCATCTCTTACCATGAAAATTGCAATAATATGTGTTTAGACCAACTTAATATATTTGGACTTTACAACATTGCATTGAAGAAAGTTTATAATTGGATGGTTGGTGAATATGGAATTAATCCACTTGATACTGCAGTTTGGCGAGCAGTGAATGTATCATGTTGGGGAAAACTAACTGTAGAGGGTCAAGTAATAATTGAATATTGTCCAAACTTCAGTGAAAATTGTTGTTGGAAAAAATATCATGTAACTCAGGTGAATGATGTAAATGTCTTTACATTAGTTAAAGCCTATATACCTGAAGGTGCACCACCAAACTGTGCACATGATACAAAACCTTGTTACTATTATTGTGATATGATATGACCTTCCCCCAATAGAGTGGACATTAGGAAAAGAGATGAAAACTAGTTAGATTTGAGAAAAACGGAGGTCAAAAATGGAAAAAGTAAAAAGAACATACGACAAAGAATTTAAAATAAATACTGTAAAACTGATATTAAGCAAACAAAAGCGAATATCGGAATTATCAAGAGAACTTGGTATAAACGAAAATACCTTGCATCTCTGGAAGCAACGGTATTTGAAAGATGCTGAAGGTGCATTCCCCGGTAAAGGACACCAAAGCCCTATAGATTCAGAGCTTACAAGGCTTAAGCGAGAGAATCGGGTTTTAAAAGAGGAGCGAGACATATTAAAAAAAGCACTCGGCATATTTTCAAAAGAATAGAAGATAAATACTCCTTTGTGGAAAAGCACTGCTCAGAATATGCAGTATTGAGAATATGCCGGGCAATAGGAGTATCAACGAGCTGGGTACTATAAATACAAGCAAAGATGAAACAAGCAATCGAAGAATGCAGACAAATTAATTAATAAAGAAATAAAGGAGATATTTGAAAAGAATATGAGTTTACGGGTCGCCCAGAATAACACAGGCATTGCGTCGTAAAAGGCATCATGATAGGTAAGAACAAGGTTGCAAGACTGATGCGAGAGCAATCTTTAAAATCAGTCGTAAAGCGAGAATTTAAAGCAGCTACCAATTCAAATCATAGTCTTCCGGTGGCTGAGAATCAATTAAAACAGAATTTTACAACAATAAGCCCAAATAAAGTATGGGCATCGGATATAACATATATCTGGACACGAGAAGGCTGGCTTTATCTAGTCGTTGTAATTGACATATTTACAAGACAGATAATCAGCTGGCGAGTTGACACAAGATTAAGCAAAGCGTTTGTACATTCTGCGATAGAAAAGTCAATCACGGAAAGGAAGCCCAAGCAAGGATTGATTTTTCACTCAGATAGAGGTGTGCAATACGCAAGCAACGAGGTACGCAATCTGCTTGAAAATAATCATATATCGCAAAGTATGAGTAGAAAAGGCAATTGTTATGACAATGCAATAACAGAAACATTTTTCCATACATTAAAAATGGAATTAGTTTACCAAACACGATTTAAAACAAGGAGTGAAGCTGAGATGATGATATTCGAGTATATTGAAGTGTTCTATAACAGACATAGGATGCATTCCAGTTTGAATTATTTATCTCCGCTAGAATTTGAACAACAATTTTTTAGTAACAAATAATCTCTTATATTTGTGTACACAAAACTGGGGGAAGATCAATAAATTTAGAGGAAGGTCCGCCGGAAAAAAGGTCTATTTTTGGATGTGGTACTGATTTTGTGAATGTTGAGTATGACAATTTGTTCGAAAGGATGAATCAAAAGTTCGATGGTCATCTACTTCATATATTTGATATAAACGGTAGATTAATCTCTTCAATAAAAATATCTTCAAACTTAAATCCTGATTTTGATTTATTGAAAGGTATTTATTTTTATCGCGTAATTGATGAATCTAATTTAATAGTTGAAAATGGAAAATTCATCAAATATTGAGGTATTTGAACTTCTTTTAAAAAGAGGACCCAGTCTAATGGGCTGGGTTCTCTTAAAATTTTAATTTATACGAGGCTAATATGAAATTCCTTTTAATTATTTTGATACAAATTTCATTTTCCTTTGGATTATTGTTTTGTCAATTCAAAGCAGATACTTTATATGATTTTAAAAACAAGATTAATGATGATAAACATCTTTTTGTGAGAACAATTACAACTAATCAACAACAAATATGGGTCAGTGTGAGACATGATTATGCAGATAATTATGTATTCCAATCTACTGATTTAGGTGCAAATTTTGCCCTTACTGTAAGAGATACAACTCCATATTTCTGGACAGAAGACTCCATGAAAGCACGTGAATTTCCAGGTTCAGCGATTCCATATTCTGCTGTTGCCATTGATAATGAAATATTTATGGGCAGGACAGGTGGAATTATTAGTAAGATAGATAAACAAAATAATAAATTTATAAATGATACAATATTTGGCACATCTTCTATTGTTAGAAGCCTTGATTATAATGATAATATAATACTAACATGCGCCGGATTTAATGTTTTTAAATCACCGGACAAAGGACAAACGTGGCAGCAAATAGCTCCAGATATCTCTAAATTTGATTATGATACAAGTTTTTATCTTAGCAATTCGAACATTAAAGTTATTGACAATAATATTTATTACTTACTTACATCAATAAGCAGTTATTCCGGATACTATGGTTCAAATTATCTTTTGAAAACATTAGATGGTGGATTATCTTGGCAAATTGTAACAAAAATAACTGGAGGGAGGCCTTTAAATTTTACAATTACACCCAACCATAACATTTTAATCAGTGGTGCTATTGTGATTCATAATGAAAACCCTCCTAATTACTATTACGAATGGATGATTAAATCTACTGATGATGGATTGACATGGAAAGAAGTTATTGGGAATCCCGAGAAATTTAATGGTTCCTTAAACCATGTTAAATTTTTTGATAATAATTTTGGGGTGTCCTATCACACAGGGTTCCTATATTATACATTTGATGGAGGTGACACTTGGGAATATATATATACACCTACCGTATTAGGAATTTCAATTTGGACTGTTGAGTTCTTAGATGAAAAAACAATTTTAATAGGAGATATGAAGTTAGGTTTGGTATTGAAACTAACGTTTGATCCCACAAGCGTTAATGACAGAACTGATGAATTGCAATACAATATCTTCCCCAATCCTGCAAGTGATTATATTACAATCCAAACTTCGGAAGGTTTGGAGATTAGCATTTTGAATTTGCTTGGTGAAACTGTGCTATCAGTCAATTTGGAATCGCAAAGCAACAGAATTAATGTTTCATCTTTAGCGCCCGGAATGTATTTCATCAGAATTGGAAATCAAATTCAAAAATTTATAAAGTTGTAGTTACCTTTACGTCACTTGTAACAACTGACGAAACAAATAAAAAAAAATGGGGCAATCAATGCCCCATTTTTAATTTTATTAATAGCGATTAGTTTTTGTTGACGTCGTTATCCGTATCAACATCGCCACCGATAGGTGTATTGATAGTGGGTTTGAGCAAAGTTTTTTCATCAATTTGGCTAACACCTTTTGTGAATTCAAATTTCAGCTTGTCAGCTCCGGCTTCATAATCAGCCGTAACAACAGCGCCTACTCCAAGATTTTCGACTAAAACAATCTCTGCGATTTCGTCTTCGAGGAATTTCTGGATTGCCCGTTTCAATGGTCGTGCACCATATTTTTCGTCGAAACCTTTCTCCACAAGGAATTCCTTCGCAGCGGTAGTTAGTTCGAATTTCATCTTATTTGCCTTCAATCTGTTCATTAAAGCATCGGTTTGAATGTCAATGATGCTCAATATATCTTTCTTAGTCAATTGATGGAAGATAATGAAATCGTCAATCCGGTTGATAAACTCAGGGTTGAACAATCGCTTGATAGATTCTTCGATAGTTGACTTGATATGTTCATAATCATTGGTAGATTTGTTGCTCGAGAATCCAATATTACCGCCTGCTTTGACGTCGCGAGTACCGACGTTTGATGTCATGATAATTATCGTATTCTTGAAATCTACTTTACGACCGAGTCCATCAGTTAGGACGCCATCATCAAACACTTGCAGAAGAATGTTGAACACATCGGGATGCGCCTTTTCGATTTCATCAAGCAAAATGATGCTATATGGCTTTCTGCGAACTTTTTCGGTTAATTGCCCGCCTTCCTCGTATCCGACATATCCCGGAGGAGCTCCGACAAATCTCGAGACCGAGAATTTTTCCATATATTCACTCATATCAATGCGAATGAGCGAATCTTCGGAATCGAACATAACTTTTGCCAAAGCTTTTGCAAGTTCAGTTTTACCAACACCAGTTGGACCTAAGAACATGAATGAGCCGATTGGACGTTTTGGGTCTTTCAATCCCGCACGTGCGCGACGAATAGCTTTTGCAAGAGACTTGAGAGCATCTTCTTGACCGACGACATATTTTGTCAAATCTTCAGCTAAATTCATCAATTTTTTAGATTCTTTTTCGGCGATTCTATTCACAGGTACACCTGTCACCATGGCAACAATGTCCGCAACGTCATCTTCGCTAACCGGAAACACTTGTTCTCCGGATTTGCTATCCCATTCGATTTTGGCAAGTTCGAGGTCGTTCTGTAATTTTTTCTCCATATCGCGCAATCTTGCAGCTTCTTCAAAATTCTGCTTTTTGACCACACTGTTTTTTTCAGAGCGAATATCAATTATTTTTTCTTCAAATTCCAAAATTTCCTTCGGAACAACGATGTTTGCCAAATGCACTTTAGCACCGGCTTCATCGAGTATATCAATGGCTTTATCAGGGAACATGCGGTCTGTGATATACCTTTCGGCAAATCTTACGCAGGCTTCGATAGCATCATTTGTGTAAACCACGCTGTGATGCTCTTCGTATTTGTCCTTGATATTATTCAAAATTTGCAAAGTTTCATCCGATGATGGCGGGTCAACCAAGATTTTTTGGAATCTGCGGTCTAAGGCACCATCTTTTTCGATATACTGGCGGTATTCGTCTAAAGTTGTAGCACCGATGCACTGAATGTCGCCGCGTGATAATGCGGGTTTGAACATATTCGAAGCATCGAGCGAGCCGCTGGCACCGCCGGCACCAACGATAGTGTGAATCTCATCTATAAACAAAATCACATCTTTAGCTTTTTCCAATTCATTGATTACCGCTTTCATACGCTCTTCAAACTGCCCGCGATACTTTGTGCCTGCAACAAGTGAAGCAAGGTCAAGAGTCACAATCCGTTTGTCGAACAAGGCACGAGAAACTTTTTTCTGAACGATTTTCAGCGCCAAGCCTTCCACAATCGCAGTTTTACCAACACCGGGTTCGCCTATTAAGACAGGGTTGTTCTTCTTGCGACGTGATAGCACTTGCGATACACGCTCGATTTCCTTCAATCGACCAATCACGGGGTCAAGTTTGCCTTCCAATGCGAGTTTAGTCAAATCACGTCCGAAATTGTCAATCACGGGAGTCTTAGCCTTTTCCTTCGTAGCTTTCGAAACAGGAGTTGCACCTTGCTGAGGACGCATGAATTGAGGTTGACCACTCATAATGCCGTCTAATTCACGGCGAGCAGCATCATAATTAACAGTAAATTGCGATAATATTTGGGCAGCAATATTTTCTTCATCTCTCAAGAGCGACAGTAGCAAATGCTCTGTGCCAATAGTTTCGGATTTGAATAATTTAGCTTCGAGATAAGTAATTTTAAGTACCTTCTCAGCTTGTTTTGTAAGTGGAATATTGCCGATAGTTATAGTATTACTCGATTGTCTGACAGTATCTTCAATTCCTTTTTTCAATTTAAACAAGTCTGTACCCAAACCTTTCAGGATACGTACAGCCATTCCATCGCCTTCGCGAATGATACCCAGCAAAAGATGCTCAGTACCAATGTAGTCATGTCCGAGACGAATCGCTTCCTCTCGGCTGAGTCTTATTACATCATTTACTCTATTTGAAAAATTTCCTTCCATAGTCCTTTCAATTTAGTTTTAAACTGTATTATTGACGCTCTAAGTCAATGAATATTTGTTGAGGTAGTGTTAGTGTGGAAAAGTGAAGCTTATTGCTTCATGTGGGCTTCTCTGTGCAATTCTACGATTAAGTTGAACGCCTGTACCGGAGTCAGATGGTCAATTTTTATTGCTGCAATTCGTTGACGCATCTCATCATCACGAAATTCGAAAATAGCCAATTGGTCTTCGCTGTGCTTGGGTTTTGTGGTTTTAATGGATTTCATATCGGGCTTGTTTTTACGCTCAGTACCATGTTTTTCTTCGTCGAGTGTAGCCATAATTTCATCTGCCCGCGAAATCACTTCGTACGGCATACCTGCCATTTTGGCTACATGAATGCCAAAACTATAATCACTTGCACCGGGAACGACGTTATGGGAGAAAATAATGTCTGAGCCTGTTTCGATTACCTCAACCTTGTAATTTTTTATGCCCGAGTAACGTTCTGATAAATCGTTCAATTCGTGGTAGTGAGTGGCGAATAAGGTTTTCGCTTTAATTTTGTTATGAATGTGCTCGGCGATTGACCACGCGATGGAAATCCCGTCAAAAGTTGCAGTTCCGCGACCGACTTCGTCGAGCAGAATCAAGCTACGTTCAGTTGCATTATTCATGATATTTGCAGCTTCTTGCATTTCCACCAAAAATGTACTTTCTCCGGCTGTGATATTATCTTGAGCTCCGATTCGAGTGAAAATCTTATCCACAACGCCGATTTTTGCCGATTCTGCTGCGACATATCCGCCAATTTGGGCTAGCAATACATTTACCGCGACCTGTCGCAAATAGCACGACTTACCGGACATATTAGGACCTGTGATAATATGAATTAAATTATCATCAGTGTTCATTTCGGTAGAATTTGGAGTAAAATGGTCGCCCTCTTTGAGCAATTTCTCAACAACGGGATGGCGAGCTTTAACTAGTTCTAAAACGGTTTCTTCGGTAATTTCCGGTTTGACATAATTATTTATTTTGGCGATTTCGGCGAGTGATTGTAAACAGTCTATAGTTGCAATTACAATCGCATTATTTTGAATTTGTTTTGTGCTTTCGGCAATTTTAATAATTACTTGATTAAATAATGAATTTTCAATTTCGGATATTTTTTCTTCAGCATTTAATATTTTGGTTTCAAATTCTTTTAATTCATCGGTAATGTAACGCTCGGCATTTCGCAAAGTTTGCTTTCGCACATAATTTTCGGGAATTTTATTAAGGTGAGTATTTGTAATTTCGATATAATATCCAAATACGCTTGTAAAGCCAACTTTGAGCGATGGAATTTCAGTGCGACGTTTTTCTTTTTCTTGATAATCATCGAGCCATTTTTTAGCAGAATATTTAGCTGTAAGATAGGAATCTAATTCTTCGTCATATCCATCGCGGAAGACTCTGCCCGTACCTAATTGAGCCGTAGGGTCATCTATGAATGAATTTTGGATTAGTTCGACAACGTCATCAGTATTCAGGAAATTATTAATTAAATTAATTATTTCGGCATTTGAACTGCTTTTTAGCATTTCGCTAATCATCGGAATTTTTGCAAGACTATTTTTAAGAGCCACCACATCACGGGGATTAGCTCTTGCAGTGCATATTTTGGTAATAAGCCTCTCAATATCGCCGATTTCTTGCATCAATTTTTGCAAATCTTTCCGAATATTATCATTATCGTAAAAATAAGTGACCGAATTTTGTCGTTTTAGAATATCCTTGCTATATACCAAAGGCATACTTAGCCACTTCCGAATCATACGGCTGCCTTGCGGAGTAATTGTTTTATCAATTACAGAAACCAGTGACGAGGAACTATTATCAGTTTGGGAAAATAATATTTCTAAATTTCGCCGTGTGGATTTATCCAACTGCATATATTTTTCGACATTGTAGCGATTTATGGTGCTGATATGACCGATAACACTATTTTGAGTTTCGCTGACATAATTTAATAATGCACCTGCAGCCGATATTCCATAATTTAATTCATCAATTCCGAAGCCTTTTAGCGAACTAATTTTGAAATGTCGGAGTAAAATATCGAGAGTAAAATTATATTCGAAAATCCAATGCTCAATTTTCGTCATAACCGGTGTGAAATTCATTGCCGATAATTCTGAGGTAAAATAATCTTTCTGCTCTTTGCTCACGAGAATTTCAGCCGGATTGAGACTAACTAAAACATCATTTAATTTAGTGGACTCAATTTCTGTTACGGAAAATTCGCCTGTAGAAATATCGGTAATTGCAATTCCTATTTGTTTAATATATGACTTTAAGTCTTTAGCATATAATGATATAATATAATTATTACTTTTCGTTTCCAATAATTTATCATATAGAGCAACTCCGGGTGTTACAACTTCGACAACGCCGCGTTTGACGATACCTTTGGCTTTTTTCGGGTCTTCGAGTTGCTCGCAAACGGCTACACGATGCCCGGCTTTAACGATTTTCGGCAAATATGCATCGAGTTGGTGATACGGAAAACCTGCTAAAGGCGTATCTGCACCTGCACCGTTATTTCGCTTAGTGAGAGTAATTCCGCAAACCGCCGCTGTAATTACAGCATCATCGCCAAAAGTTTCATAAAAATCTCCAAGTCTAAATAATAATATAGTATTGGGATATTTCTGCTTAATTTGGTTATATTGTCTTCCTAAAGGAGTTTTGCTTTCTTTCATCATTATTTAACTCGGTATTTGTACAGAATTCATACGACCGGAAATCATATTTACTCTTTTATTAATATAATTTGTAGGCTTAGCAGGCGACCATCTATTTGGATTTGGCAAAACAGATGCCAACAAAGCTGCTTCACGACGACTTAAATTAATTGCCGATTTACCGAAAAACTTTTTAGATGCAGCTTCTGCACCATAAACCCCGTCGCCCCATTCGACAACATTTACGTAAATTTCTATAATTCTTTTTTTATCCCAAATTGCCTCGATTAAATATGTAAAATATGCTTCAAAAGCTTTTCTGACATAATTTCGTGAATGATTCAGGAATGTATTTTTTGCAGTTTGCATAGTGACTGTGCTTGCTCCTCGCTTTTTTTTGCCTTTTTGTCGTTTATTATAGTTTTGCGCCTCTTTTACAGCTTTCCAATCAATGCCGTAATGAGTCATAAATCTTGCGTCTTCTGCTGCTATTATTGCTCTGATTAAATTTGGAGAAACTTCGTCGTAGTCAACCCATTCGCGTTCGATAAATTGCAATTTACCGTCTGCGATGGATTCTACAGAACGAATTATAATCAGTGGCGTCAGTGGCGGGTTTACATATTTATAAACTACTACTAAAGCGACTGAAAAAATAATAAATAGCAGACTATAATATATTATAATTCTAAATATTTTACCAATCATGATTCACCGGAGCTACAGAATTTGAAATAGAATGCGAAAATGTAATTTCCAAATTGACAGTATCGGGTGGATTCAAGCGAAATTTGTCGAAAATAAGGCGAAAATTCTTCTCTCCATTGGGAAAAATATCGCCATAGCCACGCTCTACTCGCTGCATTTCATTCCCGTCAGTATAAGCGGTCGCTATTAAAATTACAAAATAAGCAGGAATTTCGCCGACATTTTTTAATGTAACATCGGCGAAATAATGCCCACTTTCAGCAAAACCGAATTTCTTTTCCGAAACAATTATTTTCGGGTCTTTTTTCGGCTCACAAGCAGAAATAATTAATATAATTATAAATATATATATTAATTTATTTCTCATTTAGCGAATTCTTCTAAGAAAATTGCACTTGCTTTAATTCCACCAAAGAAATTATCAATTGAAAAACTCTCGTTCGGCGAATGAATATTGTCCGAAGGCAAACCGATGCCCATTAATATTGTAGGTGCGTTAAGTTCCGAGCCGAACATTTCGACAATTGGAATCGAACCCCCTTCGCGCATCATGATTGGGTCTTTGCCGAAAGCTCTGTTCATAGCGCGCTTTGCGGCATTCAGACCTTCGCTTTCGAGTTCAATCATCACAGGATTGCCACCATGAAGCGGAGTAATGTCCAATTTCACTGTCGGAGGCGTGATTGCCTTCAAATGATTGGTGATTTTTGCAGTTATATCTTCATGATTTTGATATGGCACAAGTCGCATCGAAATTTTTGCGGATGCTTTTGAAGGCAGAATTGTTTTGGCACCTTCGCCTGTATAACCACCATAAATTCCGTTAAGGTCTAAAGTTGGGCGAGCCCAAGTACGTTCTAAAGTTGTGAAGCCAAATTCGCCGTTTCCTTCTGCTACTCCCAATTCTTCAGTGTATTCCTCGTAATTGAACGGTAACTTTGCAAAGCCCTCTCTCTCTTCGCTTGTGAGAGGCTTGACGTCATCGTAAAAGCCCGGAATTGTGATACGACCGTACTTATCTTTAAGAGATGAAATAATGTCGCATAGCACGTTTAACGGATTATCAACAGCTCCGCCATAAGTTCCTGAATGCAAGTCGCGATTGGGTCCGGTCACGGTAATTTCGATGTAAGACAGCCCACGCAATGAATAGCAAATCGAAGGCAAGCCCTCTGCGAACCACTCGGTATCGGATACCATTACAGTATCGCATTTGAGCATTTCCTTATGCTTGCGGATAAAAACGTCGAGATTATTGCTGCCACACTCTTCTTCGCCTTCAATCATAAATTTGACATTGACAGGTAATTTTGCGTTAGTTTTTTGGTAAGCTTCGACTGCTTTGATGTGTGCGAAAACTTGCCCTTTATCGTCGGAGCTGCCACGAGCATAGATTTTGCCATTATTCACAACAGGCTCGAATGGTGGAGAATTCCATAATTCGATTGGGTCAACGGGCTGAACGTCATAGTGACCATAAATCAAAACTGTCTTTGCATCTGCACCTGCACGCAAATCTTCGGCATATACCACCGGATGCCCTGCTGTTTCGTAAAGTTCCACGCGGGGCATTCCAATATCATTAAGCTGAGTTACGAGCCAATCTGCAGCTTTACGAGTGTCTTGGTTATGTTCTGTCTGGCTGCTGACACTGGGTATTTTCAAAAAATCAACCAATTCTGTGAAGAATCTGTCTTTGTTCGATTCGATAAACTGAATGTAATCGCTCATTTTTTTTCCTTTTAATCAAAAATATCAAATATTTTTATTTTTGGTTTGACGAATGAATGTGGCTAATCGTTAAAATTTTCTTTCACCTTAGTTGTAGTTAAATTCTGTTGTAGAATTCTATATAATTGATATTTCCATTGTTTTAATCATTTGTTGAAGCTTTTTTCAAAATTTTGCAAATGAAGACATAACTAAACATTCCTAAAATTTTATTTAGTTACAACTGCATTGTTAAAAGTGATAAAATTCGCTTAAACTTGTTTAAATATTGACAATACAATCACAATAATATCAAAATATTCACTATTTTTGTATTAAGTTAATTTAACTTGTTTGAACAATTTTTGGATAAATTATGAATATATTAGTCTTAAACTGCGGAAGTTCATCTCTCAAATTTCAAATCATTGAGACAGACTTAGAGTTAATCGAAAAGCATGCAGATGTATGTTTAGTCAAAGGTTTAGTCGAAAGAATCGGCTCACAATCACTGATTTCCATCAAAGTAGAAGGAAAACAAGCGTTCAAGCAAGCCGCTCCACTTCGCGACCACAAGCAAGCAATCAATTATGTCATCAACTGGATTATTTCCGACGAATCACAAATTCCGGGCATTAATTCCATCAACGACATTCATGCTGTCGGACATAGAACAGTTCACGGTGGTGAAGCTTTTCACCATTCTGTACGTATAGATAACGATGTAATCAAAAGCCTCGAAGATAACATAGACTTGGCTCCGCTGCATAATCCGGCAAATATCAAAGGTATCAAGGCAGCAAAAGATGTCTTTGGACCGGGAACGCCACAAGTCGCTATTTTCGACACATCGTTCCACCAAACGATGCCGGAAACTAGCTATTTGTACGCCATTCCGTATCAATATTATAGAAGATATAAAATTAGAAAATACGGTTTCCATGGAACATCACACAGATATGTATCCTACAGATACAGAAAAATTGAAGGGCTCACAAAGGATGAAACCAACATCATTACTTTGCATCTCGGCAATGGTGCTTCATGTTGTGCGATTAAAAATGGCAAATCGCTCGATACATCAATGGGTTTCACTCCACTCGAAGGGCTTATGATGGGAACTCGTTGCGGCGACGTTGACCCTTCTGTTATCGAATTTATCGCTCACAAAGAGCAATCTACTTTAGATGAAATTTTCAACATGTTGAATAAACGCTCCGGTTTATTGGGAATTTCGGGCTTAACACACGATATGCGTGATTTGCTCGAGGAAGAAGAAGAACACCAAGACAGACGTGCTACACTTGCTGTCAAAATGTTCAGCCAAAGAATCAAGAAATATATTGGTGCATATTTGGCTCAGATGAATGGCGCCGATGCGATTTGTTTCACAGGCGGTATCGGTGAAAATGCTGCCGAAGTGCGAGCAAGAGCATGTGAAGATTTGGAATGGTTCGGAATAAAATTAGACGAAAAATTGAATAAGCAAATGATTCGTGGAAAAGAAGGTATTATCAGCACTGCCGATAGTCGTATCAAAGTTTATGTTTTGCCTACGAATGAGGAATTAGTTATTGCTCGCGATACAGTCAGAGTTGTTTTAAATGCAAAATTACCATAATATAAAGGTGAAATAATGTCAAAAAATCCATTTATTGATGAAATTAGAAACAAAGCTAAGTCGAAAAATGCGCTTGTAGCTTTTCCGGATGCAGAAGATATCCGTACTATTAAGGCAAGCCGCTTTCTAAAAGACGAAAAAATCGCTCGTCCGGTTTTGGTTGGCAATCCCGAAAATATTCGAAAGGTTGCTACTGAAAATGGTGTAAACATTGAGGATATTTTGATTTACGATTCTAAGAAAGATGAACATCGCAATGATTTTGCAGCTATGCTCTACGAAAAACGCAAACACAAAGGAATGACACAAGAACAAGCCTTTGAGACAGTCGGTAATCCGCTCTATTATGCAGGATTTCTGCTCGAAACAGGCATTGTCAATGTTGTCGTAGGTGGAAACGTTTCGAGCACAGGCGATGTAATGCGTGCTTCGATATTTACCGTTGGTGTCGCCGAAGGCATTTCAATCGTAAGTTCATTTTTCATTATGACTTTCCCCGATAAGATGTATTGCTTTGCTGATTGTGCGGTCAATCCCGACCCAACAGCACCTCAACTTTGTGATATCGCAATCAGTTCGGCAACAAATTTCCAAAAAATTACCGGCGTTGAACCGAAAATCGCTATGCTGTCGTTCTCAACAAACGGAAGTGCAGAGCATGATTTAGTAGCTAAAGTACAATCGGCTACTTCGATGTTGAAAGAAAAAGCACCTCATTTGCAAAGTGATGGCGAAATGCAATTAGATGCAGCAATCATTCCATCAATCGGCGAACGGAAATTCCCGGGCTCGACAGTTGCCGGAAAAGCGAATGTACTTGTATTCCCCGATTTAAACTCAGGCAATATCGGTTATAAACTTACTGAACGTTTGGCAGGTGCGGAAGCAGTTGGTCCAATAGTGCAAGGATTGCGCAAGCCATATTGCGATTTATCACGCGGTTGCTCGGTGGACGACATGGTCAACGTTGCTGCAATTTGCAGCTTAATGTAATTTTGATTTAACTATATAAAAAAATGGGACAATTTATCGTTGTCCCATTTTTTTTTAAATTTCATTTCCCTTATGCAATCGTAACTTCGGGGCTAAGATAAACATCTTGGATTGTGTTCAGCAACTTTACTCCTTCTTCCATCGGACGTTGGAACGCCTTTCTACCCGAAATTAGCCCTTGTCCGCCTGCACGTTTGTTAATTACTGAGGTTACGGCAGCTTCGGCGAAGTCATTTGTACCTGATGCGCCACCGCTGTTTATGAGTCCAATTTTGCCCATATAACAATTTGCGACTTGGTAGCGACACAAATCAATCGGGTGGTCTGAGGAAAGTTCAGTATAAATGCGCTTGTCGAATTTTCCGTAAGATGAATTGCCCATATTGAGAGCATCGAATCCGCCGTTGTTTTCAGGTAATTTTTGCTTGATAATGTCAGCTTGAATCGTCACACCCAAATGGTTTGCTTGTCCGGTCAAATCTGCCGAAACGTGGTAATCTTTGTCCTTTTTGAATTCCGGATTACGCACATAGCACCACAAAATAGTCGCCATCCCAAGCTCGTGAGCTAACTGGAACGCTTCGGCTATCTCGACAATCTGACGTGAACTTTCTTCCGAACCAAAGTATATCGTCGCACCAATTGCAGCAGCACCCATATCATAAGCCTGTTCTACTCTGCCGAATAGGACTTGGTCAAATTTATTTGGGAAAGTCATCAATTCGTTATGATTTATTTTGACAATGAAAGGGATTTTGTTAGCGTATTTACGTGCAACGATGCCAAGCACGCCAAAAGTCGAAGCAACAGCATTGCAACCGCCTTCGATAGCTAATTTGACGATATTTTCGGCATCAAAATATATAGGATTTTTGGCAAAACTTGCTCCGGCTGAATGTTCGATACCTTGGTCAACAGGTAAAATTGACATATAGCCTGTGCCAGCCAAACGTCCATGATTGTAAATCCATTGCAAATTCCCGATTGTACGGTTATTTCGGTCTGAATTTATGAAAACTCTATCCACAAAATCCGGCCCCGGAAGATTAAGTTGTTCTTTAGAAATTTTTGGTGTCGAAAAATTTAACAAATAATCGGATTTCTCGCCCAAATACTCAGTGATTTTGCTCATTTTATACTCCGTTTCAATAATTTTCTGAAATTTTTTACAATAATTATACTAATACGTTTATCATTTGTATTTTAATATATTCGATTTTGCTAAATTACGAAAATTTTTATGAATAACAAACTGGTACTTTGGTAATGATGACAAAAGCATGGTTTTTAATATTTACTACATTTTTTATAATTTTTGTTATTTCCTCAACATTTGCTCAAGCAGACAGATGCCGTGACTTTATGATAACTGATGGCTCAGAGCAACTAATTGACTTAGGAATTGATACAACCGGTAATTGGTGGGTGATTACAGCACCATTTAGTTTCAAATACAGAATCACAATCAGCGATGTTGAGTACGATGTCTTGGACTCGCTGACATTGCCCGTTTTCTCACATGATGGTAACAACTGGGCATTCTTTGGATATGATGTAGGCAGCTGGAAATTGTTTACTCGTTATGAAGTTATTGATTTTGGCTCGGTCACCCCGGGTAGCATCATATTTTCTACGCTAACCAATCTTTTGGTTTATTCGGTATATCGTGGAGATATAGAGTATGTCAATTTAAACGGCAGAGAAATTCAAATTATGCATCGAGCCGGGAAATTACACATCAGTCCTTGGGGTGATAGATTTGCTTTTACTGCACTCAGAGGCACCTCTCATGTTGTCAATATCAATGGTCGTGACAGCGATTTTTTTGATGATATTTTAGATGCCGGATTCAAAGAAAACGGCGAATTTGTCTATGCAGGCAGACGTGGCAACGGTTGGAGAGTTTACTACAACGAGAAGGAAATTTCGACAGAATTCAAAGAAGTGTTGGAAATCGCAGTCAACCCTATCGGGAAAACAGTTGGTGTTTTAGTGCTGGGCTTTAGCTCCAAATATCAAGGGGTAATGTTTTCGGATGAATACCGAGAACCGCTCTATGGAATGATGTACGACAATGTTTGGGGACTGGCTGTGCATCCCAATCTTGCACTAATCTCGTATGGAGCAACCTTCAATTTGGCTAATTTTGTAGTATTCAGCACCACGGAATATAATGGTGGATTGACTCCGGGCGTTCCCAGATTTACTCACGATGGTGATGTTTTGTATTTTATGGGCTGTGATATGGATTGCTTTGTCAATGTCAATGGTCGCAAATATGTTGTCTATGGCGGATTAGACCCATCGCATCCTGTTGCAATTGATACCGAAGGCAAGGCAATTGCTTACGGAACATCATTACATCTAAATATGACTTATTTGGAAACACGCAATACACATGCTGGTATCATGGTTGATTACTCTTCAAAGGCAATATACAATCGAAAAACTGAAAGATTCGAATCACTCGGTGTAATCAATAATCGTGTGTATTTGCTAACGTGCAAGCCTTAGCGCTTGATAATCTTGTGATTGTAAGTTCGATTGTCGTTGGTAACGAGATTAACGATGTATATTCCGGCTGAAAGATGAGCCAAATTATAATAATCACCGCTTTTACATTCGGCGATTAAGTTACCGTTTAAGTCAAAAAGCATTGCTTTGGCAATTTTGTCGGTAAAATTGATTTGATTTCCATCAATTCGGACTAAGTCATCTTTGTGCGGCTCATCAATGCTATTAATAACATCATATATACTTACCTTGAAAACTATTGTCTGGACATCATCTGGGTAACCGATTTCATGAAAATGAAAAGCCGCTTCGAGATAGCCGAATGATTGGTTTGGATAGGCATGAAATATAAATTTGTTGTCAAACTTTGATTCCTCGCTTAGCTCGAAAGTAAATCCTGCGATATGCGAATCGAAATGAAATTCGCCCGGACACTGCACTGAAGTTTCCCAATTTGCCGGGACTTCAGTCAAATACTCTTTCTCCCAACTTATAGTTACAGGTTCGTCTGTCAGACTAATTATTTCGGCATAATCATAAACATAATCGAAATCCGGCGTTTTTTTGATGATAATTTCAGTTGGTTCGACTTTGAAATTAGCAGCTTGGAGATTAGTCGCAATAAACAATAAAACAAGGAGATAGTATATAAATTTCATAGAGCAACCTAATTTTTAATAAATAACAATAGAGGATTTTGCTTTAGAAATATTTTATTTAAATCGTAAGGCTCGCAATGGGCTTATGCTCACAGCAATAAATGCCGGAATAATGGTCGCCGCTAATGTAAGCACAAGAGAAACTGCAATCACAAGAAGATAATGTTCCGGCACAATGGCTATCGGCAATGTATCCAAAAAATAAATTTCACCCTTCAATCTTATAATTCCATAGCTTTCTTGCAATTTACAAAATATAAAAGCGATGCCTGTGCCCAATAAAGTGCCCGTTAGTCCGATTACAAAGCCTTGATTGACAAAAGATGCCAGCAATTCCCTCTTCCTCATCCCCAAAGCTCTCAAAATGCCTATGGAGTTAGTCTTTTCGAGAATAGTAATTAATAAAGCTGTAATAATATTCAAAACAGCAACGAGCGAAATCAGCCCCAAAATGATTGGAATAGGTTCCTTTTGTAATTCAATCCAAGAAAAAAGTGAACCGTGAAAATTGAAAATTGTAAAAGCAAAATACGGGTATCTCAAATATGATTCGAGAGTATCAACTAAAGCTGTTGATTGGTGCATATCGGTCAACATTATTTTATACGATGAAGCAGTTCCATCTGGCATGTCGAATAATTTTGCGGCTCGTTTCAACGGAATCAGGACTAAAACATCGTCAAATTGCACCATACCGCTTTTGTAAATAGCTTTAATTGTGAAGTTATCAGCTTTGATACCGCCAAAATTGAGTGCAGAATTGTCTTTCATAGTGAAAATCACAATTTTATCGCCCATTTTTACGCCGAGTTTTTCGGACATCCTCTCGCTAATTATTGCTTCTTTGGCATTGTCGTCAGTAAATGAATATGTGCCTTGGGTGATAAACTTCTCGAATCCTGTGACAGACTTTTCGGGAATTATACCGTTTATAGTAATTCCGTCGGTATGCAAATCGGAACGAATCAATCCTTCCCTTTCGAGAATGGGCTCAACTCCTGTGACTTGCTTAAAATTTTCTTTTATTTTTTCGCTCGTTTCTTCATAATTCGGGAGAGGTTCGCGGTTGAATGAAGTAACGATAAGATGCGCCGAAAATCTTTCTGCGGTGCTGTGCAACTTCCTGTCGAAACCTTCGAGTATCGAAAGGGATAATATCAAAGCTAAGCATCCCAGCGTGACGCTCGCCAATGCGACAATTTTTGTAAATTTTAGAAACCTTTTCCTCCGTACACCTTGTGTAAGTCGCGAGGAAATCAATCGCACTAATGAATGATTCATGATTTATTTACTTTTCGGAGGTGAATTTTAGTCATGAATTCTTTATTAATTCTCTTGCAATCACAATTTGTTGAATTTCCGAAGTCCCTTCGTAAATTTCAGTTACTTTTGCATCGCGCATCATACGCTCAACAATATACTCTCGGACGTAGCCGTAACCGCCATGAATTTGGACAGCTTCACGAGTGACTTCATTTGCAATTGTTGAAGCAAATAATTTAGCTTCCGAGCTTTCCCGAATGTGGTCCATTTCGTTATCACGCAACCAAGCAGCTTTGAGCACAAGAAGCCGTGCAGCATTGATTTTCATAGACATTTGAGCTAATTTTGCTTGAATCAATTGGTGTTCGCAAATTGGGATTCCCATAGTTTTACGTTCTTTCGAATATTTTAGAGCGGCTTCAAATGCACCCTGAGCTATTCCCACAGATTGAGCTGCGATACCGATTCGACCACAATTCAAACCTCTCATGGCGATATAAAATCCTTCGCCAACTTTGCCGATAAGATTTTCATCAGTCAATTTAACGTTAGTTAATCCTATTGAACATGTGTCGGATGCTCTCATTCCCATTTTATCTTCCTTTTTGGCAGGTTCAAAACCGGGCGTATCTTTTGGGATAACGAAAGCAAGAATTCCTTTGTGCTTGAGTTCGGGGTTGCTTTGTGCAAAAACGATATAAGTATCGGCGTTGCTACCGGAAGAAATCCAATTTTTCATACCGTTTACAATCCAATAATCGCCTTCTTTAACTGCGATGGTGCTCTGTTGGCGAGCATCGGAGCCGGCTTCGGGTTCACTCAAACAGTAAGCCCCAATATGTTTGCCTTCGGCTAATGGGCGGAGAAATTTTTCCTTTTGCTCATCTGTACCATAATTTTCCAAAATCCAGCAAACTAAAGAATTTTGGACAGAAATCACGATACTTGTTGCGGCATCTACTTTGGCAAATTCTTCCATTGCTAATGTATAACTAATAGCATCCAATCCGGAGCCGCCCCAATCAGGGTCCACCATCATTCCGAGGAAGCCGAGTTCGCCCAATTTCGATAATATTTCTTTTGGGTATGTAGCATGAATATCTCGCTCGATTGCGCCCGGTGCCATTTCCTCTTGTGCAAATTTTGCGGCTGTGTCTTTTATTTGCATTTGAATTTCGTTCAATTCAAAATTAATCATAATTTCTCTCCAATACTTTTCTTATATCGTCAACTATTTCAACTATGAAATTAACAAAAAAAACAAAACAAGCTACATATTTTTCGAAATCATTCGTTCAAAATATGCAACTTTTATTGTTTTAAACGTTCTAATATAATGTATGTTTGACTGAATTGATATTTTTGTTATTTTTACATAATAATATACAAACAATATACAAGGAGTATATAAAATGAGAATCTTTTACTCAGCATTATTGATTTTTGCGTTTGCTTTTTCTACAATGTTAGCACAACCGAAGCTCGAAATAGAGGGCGGAACTACTTACGATTGGGGCAGAGTAACACCTGAGCAAAACCCACTTAAGGCAAGTATAAAACTTCACAACAAAGGGGATAAAACACTTGAGATTAAGCGAGTAAAACCCGGATGTGGTTGCACCACAGCACCGCTTGACACTAATATTATCGCTCCCGGTAAATATGCCACGTTGGAAGTTACGCTAAATGTTTCAACATATGACGGACCGGTTACGAAGAGCATAAGTATCTTTACAAACCAACCCGAAGAAAGAACAATGCTGATGATTAAGGCGAATGTAATGCGTCCGATAACAGTTTTTCCGAAATTTTTGAGCTTTCCAAAGCTTTTTATTAATGAAGAAAGTGTCGGAAAGGTTGTAATCACAAACAATACCGATAAGCCGGTAACAGTGACCGGAGTAGATGTGTCGGCAAGAGTTATTGCCGGTGCAACTGATGGTGAAGCGACTATGAAAGTCAACGTCAAAGTTGGTGATGTTTTAAATCCTAAAGTACCTTATACAGTCGAAGCCACACTTATGCCAAAGTCAACAGGTAGATTATCTTCGAGCGTGAAAATCAAAACTGACAGCAAAGAATCAGGATTGATTGAAATTTCGGGATGGGGCAATATTGTGGACCCCAAAGAAGAACCTAAGACAGGTCAAAACAGATAGAACTATACAAAATTCTAAAAAAATGGGCGCTGATATTAATCATCGCCCATTTTTTATTTCTCTAATATCTTGTTGTACCGTTTAATTGTACATCCGGCATTTCGTGGCTTGCTTCTGAATCATTCTCAGGTGTGTTAGTTGTTACACTGAGCTCGACACCTCTTCGTTGATATGCAGGCATATCAAACTTTTTGAGTTGAATTTCACCACGCGGACTTGAGGGAACAAAATTCGTAGGCACAACTCCTGTTTTTTCGTGATAGAATCCTCTTGGAACCTTAGTAACAGGAAACTTTGGGGCTACAGGTGCTTTTGGAAATGGAATTTCAATCGGTTTAGATTTTTCCTTTGTATTCATTTCAACTGCTATTTCAACTTCAGGGACTGATTCTTCTTCATGGTTGAATCCAGTCGCAACCACTGTCACCATGATTTGTTCGTTCATATTCGGATTTTGTACCACACCGTGAATCAAGTTAGTGTCTTCGCCGGCTTCTTGCTCGACTATAGTCACAGCGCGAGCGATTTCATTCATAGTCAAATCATCGCCACCGGTAATATTCACAAGTACGCCTTGTGCACCTTTGATTGATACGCCGTCAAGCAATGGCGAATTAAGCGCAATTGCAGTAGCTTTCTCTGCTCTGTTTTCACCTTTTGCAATACCGATACCCATGATAGCATCACCCATACCGGACATAATTGCTTTAACGTCTGCAAAGTCAACGTTTACAGTACCGTGGCATGAGATGATTTCGGAAATTCCTCTTGTAGCATTCAACAAAACGCCGTCAACTATTTTGAAAGCTTCTTTGAATGATGTGTTATTGTCAATAATTTCAAGTAATCTTTGGTTGGGGATAATAATAAGTGCGTCAACACCTTCTTTCAATCGTGCAATGCCATCTTTGGCACTTTTACTTCTTCTGATGCCTTCCCATTGGAAAGGCTTAGTAACCACCCCCACGACCAAAGCACCCATTTCTTTAGCAGTTTGAGCGATTACAGGCGCCGCTCCGGTTCCTGTACCGCCACCCATTCCGGCAGTTACAAAGACCATGTCGCTGCCTTTGATAACTTCCTTCAATTCCGTAATACTTTCTTCTGCAGCTTTTTGTCCAACTTCCCAATTACCACCCGCGCCTAAGCCTCGAGTAGTGCCGTCACCTATTTGAATCTTGGTTTTAGCAAGATTATGTTCAAGAGCTTGTGCGTCAGTGTTGACTGCAATAAAATCAACACTTTCGAGACCGCTCGAAATCATGTTGTTGATAGCGTTTCCACCGCCACCACCAACTCCAATTACGCGAATCCTTGCTCCGGTCGAAATAGTAGTATCAATCCCAATTGGCATAATTTAATCCTATTAATTTATAAAAAATATTAGAGTTCTTTCAAAAATCTTCCGATGTTGCTAATGCCTTTTTTCATTTGTTCCATAACTTTGTTTAACCAGTTGTCGCCTGCTTCTGTGTCATTTTTTTCTTCCACTTCTGCTTCCATTTTAACGCTTTCTTCTGTTTCAGTCTGTACCGATTCGCCTTCTAAAATAGTTGTATTTAGCGAGGAACCGCCATAATTGTGAATATCCCACAAAACAAGACCCACTGAAGTTGCATACATCGGGTTTTCGATTTCCGGAACTAATCCGGAATATGTAAATCCTGATGGAATACCTATTTTCACAGGCATTTGCAGAATATGTTGGGCTAATTCATCTGTTCCTCGCAGTAAACTCGTGCCGCCTGTGATTACAACTCCGGCACCAAGTTGGCTACCGAATTGCGACTTCATAATTTCAGCTTGTATAAACTCGAAAATCTCTTCCATTCGTGGTTGTAATATATTGCAAAGATAATTTTTGGTTATCTCCTTTGGGGCTCTGCCACCAACGCCGGGTACCATTATTACTTCATCATTTTCGATTGAAGCTCCGAAAGAATGCCCGTAATCCCTCTTGAGCCTTTCGGCTTGAGACTGTATTATTCCAAGTCCTTTGCGAACGTCGTCGGTGACTTGCTTTCCGGCAATTGCAAATACAGAAGTATATCGAACAAGATTTTCTTCAAAAATTGCAATGTCCGTTGTACCACCACCAATATCTACCAATGCGACGCCAACTTCTTTTTCTTCAGGTGTCAGTACTGCCATAGCTGAGGCTAATGGCTCCAGAACAAGGTCTTTGATATTAAGTCCTGCTCTTTCGACGCATTTGTAAAGGTTTTGAATTGCTGTACTTAGTCCGGTTACGATATGAACGTTTGCTTCCATCCTCACTCCACTCATCCCGACCGGGTCTATGATACCGTCTTGTCCGTCAATTGTAAAATCTTGGGGAATAATGTGGATGATTTTTTTGTCCGCAGAAATGGAAATCTTGCGTGTTTCTTCTAATAATCTGTCAACATCTTTTTTTGAAATTTCATTTGTTGGTGACGAAATCCCGACGATACCACGCGATTGGAATGATTCTATATGGTCACCGGCGATTCCGACTACTACTTCTTTGATTGTAATGCCCGATTGTTGTTCGGCATCAACGATTACTCGCTTAATTGCACTTACAGTTTTATCGATATTTACTACAACACCGCGGTTCAATCCTTCGCTGTCTGCAACACCCATACCGAGTATTTTGATGATGTTGCTGTCAGGGTCTTTTTGAGCGACAATTGCACAAATTTTGGTTGTGCCTATGTCCAATCCGACTGCTATATGCTGTTGTGTTTCTGTCATCAATCTAATCTCTTTTGTTTTTATTATGATTCTCTATTTTAATAACCCGCCACAAGCCTATTGCTCCATCGCAGGTCTAAATATTTTACTTCCGACAACATCATTGTACGTTCGTTCTTAGCCGCAAATCTTACATATTTCTTAAGTTGTTCATCTAATTGGTATGAGGCATCTACAATCAACTTCACTCCGTAATCCGATGTGATGGTTTCAAAGCTTGTTCCTGATTTGAAATTGATTCGCGATATGATTATGTCGTAATCAGTGTTGCTGATTTCATCAACTATTTTCAATGCCATTTTGAGTGCTTTCATATTCAATCTACCGCTTAAGTATAAATTGCCTAAGATTGGAATATTGTCAACATTTTCGAGCGGCACATAAGGAAAAGTAAACCCGGAATCGTCGCTATAAGCTAAATTGCCGTCTGCTTTGATTAAAATTGCCGTAGGTTGACGCTCGAATACTTCGACGTGGATTTTGCCTTTGCCGTCGTGTGTGATTATTGTTTTTATGATGTATGGATTTTGCAAGAGCATTTTATCAATGTTTGCTATATCAATTTCGGAATAGGTCTTGCCGAGCACAGAGTCTTTGAGCATAATCATGATTTCTGATTCGCTCAAAATGTTGCTGCCTTCGACTTCGATTTTGCTTATGGATTGCTCTGAGTACCACTCGCCGGACTTGTAGGTAAGCGCTACTATGCCTATCAGTATGACTGCTATTACAATCAAACCAATAGGAAGGGCTCTCAAAAAAGAACCACGCTTAGGGACTTCATTTTTTTCTTGTCGTTCCATGTCTATGCTTACACTTATAATACAAGTACACGACTTAGAGTCTGCACTACCCTGAATTAAAAACCTACATGGAAGAAAATGTTGCATTTCTTCCTCTTTTTGTGAAAAATTTTCACTTGCTGCAATGGCAAAGATATATTACTTTCACAACATTAACAAATATTTTTTACATTTTTTTAGTTTTTTTTTCATTTTTTTTTATATCTTATGAGTTTAAAAGACATAATTTGTCATGATTATAATTGAATTTTAGGTCAAGATACTTTCCAACACAAGGATTCCCAAAATTTAAGCTCTGATAAATAAAAAATTGTATTGCAACATATTTTTTTGTGCTTTCGTCAATACAGATTTTGATTTTAACATGTTCAGCAAAGATTACCGAAACCACTATAAGATAAATATCAAATTAGCCTACCCGATTATTATTGGTCAGGTGGGTCATATTATGACCGGAATGGCAGATTCAATCATGGTAGGGCAGGTTGGAAGTGAATATCTTGCAGCTGCATCTTTTGCTCACAACATTTTTATTATGTTTTTCGTGTTCGGAGTGGGCTTATCCACTGGCTTGACGCCATTAGTTGGGGTTGCAAAAGGTGAAAATAACAGTCGTGAATGTGGAAGATTGCTCTCTAATGGTACAATTTTGGGGATTTTCGCCGGAATAGCACTCACAGCGATTATCTTAGCCGTTTACCCATTCCTGAAATATATGGGGCAAACTGATGTAGTGCTCCAATTGGCGCAACCATACTACATTATTACAGCTTTTTCAATGTTCCCGGGAATGCTTTTTCTGACATTTAAGCAATTCACCGAAGGTCTCTCGCTAACCAAACCCGCAATGTTCTTCAGCATTTCGGGGAATTTGCTAAACATAGTTTTGAACTACTTTTTGATTTACGGAGTCTGGATATTCCCGAGACTTGAGTTGGATGGAGCGGGTTGGGCGACATTGGTAGCGCGACTATACATGGGTTTGGCGTTTGGATATTATGTTTTTTCAAACAAGATTTTCAAAGGCTACATCAAGCATTTCGGCGATAAGTTAATATCTCGGAAACGAATAATTTCAATTTTGAAACTTGGAATCCCAATCGGTTTTCAGCTGATTTTGGAAATCGCTTCGTTCTCGTTTGGAGCGATTATGATTGGCTGGCTTGGTGCATACCCATTGGCGGCTCACCAAATCGCAATCAGTCTCGCGGCTACAACATATTTGGCGGCGGGTGGGCTTGCTTCGGCGGCAACGATTCGCATCAGCACATTGATTGGAGCCGGAAAATTTGAGGAAATGCGCCGCGCGGGATTTTCTACTTTTCTGATGGCAGCAATGTTTATGTTCGTTACGGCAATCCTATTCATATTGCTGAGGAATCATTTGCCCTTGATTTTTGTAAATGAGCGGGAAGTAATCGAACTCGCTTCCGGTTTAATCATCATAGCATCATTATTCCAAATGTTCGACGGAACGCAAGTAGTAGCATTAGGTGCATTGCGAGGCTTGAAGGATGTCAAAATCCCGACATTGACTGCACTGATGGCATATTGGTGCGTCGGCATACCAACGGGCTACACCTTAGCATTTGTCTTTGGATATGGTGCATACGGCGTATGGATAGGCTACTTAGTCGGGCTTGGCACCGCCGCCGTGTTGCTCTTTTTCAGATTCGTTAAAGTGTCGAAAGAGGTTGTTTAGAAAGCACCTCACCCGACCCTCCAAGAAAACATAGCCAATGAATTTATTCGTGTGAAAATCAAAACAATCCACCCCGTCTGCTTCGCAGACACCCCTCAAGATAGGAATTTAAGTCGTAGGGACAGAACAGCGTTCTGTCCTTTTCATCTTGAACAAGATTATCAAGATTTCAGGATGGACAAGATTTTATTATCGAAAACCACGAAGTGGTTAAATATGAATAGCCCCGTATGAAATGCGGGGAAGAAATCGCGACATATTCAACAAACCACGAAGTGGTTAAATATGAATAACCCCGTATGAAATGCGGGGAAAGAATCAAAGTATTATCCTTTCGTCCCGTCCGGTGCTACAATAGACGAAACCTTCCGAAGGTTTCGAACCTTCGGAAGGTTAATCATTCAATTCACACAAATCATAGTTCAGACAAATAAATCATAGTTCAGACTTTCACAAACATTTGCTTCCGACTACCAATACGAACATAATACACACCTCGAGGAAGATGCGAAATATCAATGCTTTAATTCCCCTCTTGAGGGGTGGATGCGCCAGCAGACGGGGTGGATTGTCATTGTCCTTAATAACCCACGAATAAATTCATGGGCTATGTTTTAGGTAGAGACAAAACAAAAAAAAGAGGCTGCCCATATGGACAGCCTCTTTTATACGTTTGCGAATCGGATTATTTAACAATAATCATCTTCTTGGTGTCTTTGAAAGGTCCGCTTACCATTTCGTAGAAGTAAACACCACTTGAAAGCTCTTCAACAGGGATACGTACGCTATATTCACCGCTATTCAATACGCCTGTGAATGGTACTGATACTAATTCACTTTGTGCATTGTACAAGCGGATTTCCGTTGGTATGTTTTTACCTCCAACGGAGAATACTATGTCGGCGCCTTCGCTGCCAACCGGATTAGGATTGACTTGACCTAAGTTGTATTTAGCAGATGAAATTTGAATCGGTCGCATAAAATCAACACAGACATCGTCCAAAGTAACTTTAGAATAAGCATAGTTGAATTTTACACAATGGTCATCTTCAAATATGGCATGTTCGATTATAGTTTCCTTCGCTTTGATTACCATGTTGCCGTCATTATCTGTGTAAATCGGCAAATACGAGTCAAATTTGATGTGTACCATTTCGAGGTCACGGTTGAAATTAGTTGCTAAATCTTGAGTACCTTGCAATGTAATGCGAACTGTTTCGCGGTTACTTATACGGTTGAATGAATATGTGGTACCTGTAATGATGTAGCCCATAGCTGCAAAATCGTCACCAACGAAGATTTTCGCTTGATTGCCGGGATTATGCCCGATACCCAAGAAGTCCTTGCTATAGGAGACTTCGACTGTAAATTCTGTGTTGTAGCTATTTTCAACTGCTCTGTCGCTTTGGATATAAACTGAGTATCCAATTGCATCTACTTTGCCGGGTGCCACATTAACTTCTGTTTCTGTACCCTTGCCACCACCTTTCGAGATTAAGCTTCTGCTCAACAATTCGACTTCAGTGGCTGTAACTGTCAATGTTGTTTCATCATCCGGTTTGGTAGTAGAGGAGGTCTTAACTTTTAAAAATAAGTCAGCATTGTCGTATGTGACAGTAGGAGTGAAAACTATTTCGATTTCTCTTGTATCACCGGATCCTAAAGTGAATGGAGGAACAGTCAAAATGCTGAAGTCCGGAAGAGATACATTCTGTAGTCCATAATCATTTGTAACAGTTAACGCGGTTACAGTTAGTTCTTCCGAACCTTCGTTTGTGATTGAGGCTCTCATAAGTATAGGACGGTTGATACAGGTAACTACTTCAGCAGCTTGCAAACTCCAAGCTTCGACTTCTGCTGTGCCTGTCCAAACTGAAGTTACTTCAAATTCAGCATCAGAAACAGTAGTCAAACTTACTTCGAATGACCCAAATGTTACTGCTTCAAACTCACCGGGTACATTGATATATTCGCCGGGGCTTAAAGTATAAGGTAATGTGATAGAATTACCATTTTGGTCTGTTAGCCCTTCTCTATCCCAGCGGAAGATGCCATTACCGCCAAATTCGGAGAATGTAGCACCGCCAACTGCATTAGTTACAAAATCTGTAATAACAACATCGTGGTCGTTTTCCCATTCATTGTTTGTGAATCTAACTGAACCCGTCTTCTTATCTGTACCGACAATCATATGACCGAAATCAAAGTCCTCGGTGCTTGTGCGTGGGAACACACCAATACCGCGTAAAGTGCTTGTCGGGTCATCCGGTGCATCGCTATTGAATGTAAGGACTAAGTTATGATTGCCATTTGTAGTTGGGTGGAAATACACAGGAATTGTGCGTTTAGAATTTGGAGCAATTTTCATATTTCCAAATATACCTGATAAAATATTCGGGTTTGACAAATCTTGCCCTGCATCTGTTTTGAAAGCACTTCCGAGAATATTCTCTGTTATAGTAACACTTTTAATCGTAACTTCAGCAGAACCATTGTTTTCTAAAGTAATTGCGTTATTGGCAGAAGGATATGGGTCAAATGCGTAAACTCCACCTTTATTAATATAAGAGTTGGGGTCAACAAGTCTTTCTTGCCAATTTTCTCCATTTACAATCAAACCGGGTTGGATACCGCGACCGCGTAATTCAGTTAAATGGTCAGGAATTTGAGTATCGGCAATCCATGTGATTGTACCGGTATAGTCTTGAACTAAAGCGGGTTTGAAACTAACTCTAACTGTGAGTAATTCACCTGGTTCGAGTAGAATCGGATTTGATTCGCTAAGTTTGCTAATGTCAAATTCAGGTAACTCGAACTCAAAAATTTCATCAGTACCTTTGATACCGATTCCGTCTGTCAATTCAATTCCTGTGATTTTCAAAGAAGTTGTTGCTTTATAAGCTCCAACATTCGGATTCTCTAAAATCAAATCAACAGTATTGGAGCGGGAATTAACGACTTGTAAATCGAAATCGTGGTCGGTAGCATTAATATAAGGATTGCCAATGAATGCTTCAACTAAAGCGAAGTATGTAAATACGCAAGTGTCGCCTGTTGAGTTTTCTATAACAATTACTCCTACTGAATCTTTGAAATAGCCTTCTTCGTTAGCTGTGAAGATTACGTCAAATTTCACTTCTTGACCTACAGCCAATGGTGCTAAGTTTACATTTTCATACCCAATCAAATCGAAGTTTTGATATCCGAAAATGTCGCTTGGTTTTTCTTCTTTTACTTTTGAATCAAGAGTGACGTATATACTGTATCTGTCTCCGATTTCTCTTTCACCGTCGTTACGTAAAGTAAAAGTCCTGCTTTCAGTTGTCGGTGGATTAACGAGTTTGAATGTACCGTAATTCTCTTTATATGGAGATAATGTAGGGCTTAGAGCATAGTGTTCGATAACAGTGTCTTTTCTATTACCGGCTCTATCCATGAATACAAGATGGGCTACACCATTCAAAGTTTCATCATTTACTTTTAAAGTCCATGTAGTTCTTGGTGAAGTACCCATTATATATTCTTCGACATTAAATTTGAAATTATAACTTTTTGAAACATCCATGAAAATCAAACCGAGATTCGAGCGATTTTCCGGGTCAATACGCGGTTCGTCAATGACTTCGCCCGCAACATCACCGGAGCAGTCTTGCATGAAAGAAACATAAGGTGCTAAAGTATCGGGTGTTTCCAAGTCAGCAGTTGCAACTGAAGTCGGGAAACCATATGAGTCATAATTATCATAACCATACGCATATGCCACGAATGGGTCATTTGCACGAAGTTTGTAAACGCCGTCATACAACAATTTGACAGTTTTGGAATAGTATCTTCTACCGTCTTCATCATAATCATTAAATGGAGTTCCCGGATTGCCGGAAAATGCTTCGAGAGGAATCCATCTGAATTGTCCGTCAATAACTTCTGCTATTTCCATATCTTGTGGAAGTCCGTTATCAATAGTAGCCTTGTATGCAATATTGATAAAATTATCTTTAAAACCAAACCCACCACGAATACCGGGGGTGTTGAATACGATTTCAGTCTGATATTGCTGTATTGGAGAAAGTTGCAATTGGAAGGGGTCATTCGAGACACCGTCATCATCTTGTCCGGGATTATACTGAACTACATTGATTGCTTCGTTAGACGAAACTACCACAGGTCTCGGATTGTCATCAGCTCCTGCACGAGTTTCCATCCAACCTCTTTCTCTCAGACCACCTGCACTTTGAATTGTACCGGAAGGTAATCCATCAAAAAAGTACTGAGTCATGGGCTTTTTAGCAAAGATTTTTATAAGTGTATATTTTTTTCTGCCTTGAATTGGGGTGACGTGGTACTTTTTACCCCAAACATTTTCGGGCAATTCTTGTTCAATTATGAAGTCACAATAACCAATATGTGAGGGTATGTAAGCACAGAAATTCCCGGAAAGCACATTGACAGGTTTTGTAGCATTAATTGTACTACCGGTTAGGTCATTGAAAGCCCCTATACCCGGAATTAACCAAATGTCACCTTCGTTTATTGTAGTTCTCATTACTTCATTTGCTCTGAGTTCTGACCCATCTAAAAGTGGAACCCGCGCATTCTCGTAACCACCAAGACGAAATGTTACTTTTGTGTTATCATAAACACCTACAATACTTGTATATGATGGTAGGAATTGACCTGTATTATTAGTAGGGTCTTCATAAGAAGCAACCTGATATTTTTTCCCCAACGAACTAACAGGAAGTGCTAAGTAACCATCTGAAGTATATTGGTAACGAGTTACACCATAGACAATAATCGGATAGTCTGCACTAATCCTGATTGCTCTCCCTTCCCATACCTGAGCGGGTTGGGGTCTAATTGGCAAACCTCCACTGCCTTTTGAATAAGCTTGACCTTCAGTTGGGGGCAGAGGAAACTCAATTACGTCATTTGGAATGGTGACTTTTTGTCTAAAAATAGCCAACCCCGGTATTTCTAAAGTTACTGTTGTAGCAACTGAGGAAGAAACATAAAGCCGGAGTGCGTTGTTCGGACCAGGATCTTCCCAACATGGATGAAATGTAACCCAGAACAATGTCCCTGCATTGTTCGAATTCAATAATTGTGGCAGATTCTCTTTAAACGAATCTACCAAATCGTCTTGGGCGACTGCGCTATTGTGAATAAATCCTGCAAGAAATATACCCATGATTATCAATAGGGTAATTTTGGTTTTCATAAATCCTCCAATCTTAATATGTCAATAAATATGAAATGTTTTTAAATTTCAGTACTCTTTCTATATGCAAAAAACAAGTGAAAATTTGATTTGTTACATTTTTTTTTTGATTTTTTTGATTTTTTTTTGTTAGTGTTCATGGTCAATTTCATGATTAATGAACTAATATTAATCAAAATCAATCACTTAATATAATTATTAGGCTTGCATACATTTTAGCTTCATATAAATTATCACCTGAAGAATAAAACTACATAATAACATTCTGCTATGAATAGCTGTATCGCTTTGATTCACCTGTGATTTAGATGATTATAGACAATATGGATTGTAAAAAAGTTCATGCTATTAATTACATTCACTAAATGCTTCATGGATAGCATCGTATAAAAGCGAAAAATATCCAAGAGATAGTTTAACACTTATAACAGAATTTTATTAATTTTTTTGGAAAAAAAAATAATAAAATTTTTTCTTAACTTCTAACTTATGAGGTATTTCTTGGAAATTTGCTTGGTTTAAAATTGGTTTAGGATTATGTCTTCGCGTAAAGCATAAGGCGAAAGTAGTATCTTTGGGTGCATTGCGTGGCTTGAAGGATGTCAAAATCCCGACTTTGACTGCATTAATAGCTTATTGGTGCGTCGGCATACCAACGGGCTACACCTTAGCATTTGTCTTTGACTACGGCGCCTACGGCGTTTGGCTCGGCTATTTATTTGGGCTTGGCACTGCCGTCGTCTTGCTCTTTTTCAGATTCGTTAAAGTGTCGAGAGAGGTGGTGTAGTTACGCTATCTCGAAATAATTGTCGCTGCCACGCAGTAGCTTCACTAATTTGGCGCGCACTTGCAAATTCTGTGTTTTGTTCAATTTTGGGTCGTCGCGGAGCAAATATTCGATTGCTTTTTTGGCTTGAGCGATGATTTCGCCGTCTTCCGCAAGACTTAGGTATTTGAACTCCGGCAGTCCCGATTGCTTGGTTCCCATTATGTCGCCGGGACCACGCAGCTTCATATCGGTTTCGGCAATTTCAAATCCGTCGGTGGTTTGCACCATCGTTTTCAATCTCGCAATCGCTGTTATTCGCTCGTCAGTCGAATCAGTCCCGCGTTTCATGCTGTATTGGTAGTTGTCCTTGGTCATCAGAATGCAATAGGATTCGCGAGTACCGCGCCCCACTCTGCCCCGAAGTTGGTGCAATTGCGACAATCCGAAGCGTTCGGCATTTTCAATTAACATTATATTTGCATTCGGAATATCAATGCCGACTTCAATCACAGTCGTCGCCACCAAAATGTCATATTCCTTTGCCAAAAATTTTTGCATAGCGTCCTCTTTCTCGCTCCAGTGCATTTGCCCATGAACCAAACCACACTGCAATTCGGGGAAAATATCCTTTGATAAAAATTCAAAATGCTCGGTTGCCGATTTCAATTCTTCCATTTTCTCGGATTTTTCGACCAAAGGGAACACGATGAATGCCTGACCGCCATCGCTTGCGTTTCGCCGGACAAAATCGTAAATTTCCTCCCTTTTGCTGTCGAACGATACATAGGTCTTGATTGGAATCCGGTTTTTGGGCATAGTCTTAATGATTGACACGTCCAAATCGCCGTAAACAGTCATAGTCAGCGTTCGCGGAATCGGTGTCGCCGACATCACCAAAACGTGCGGCATCACTTTCGATTCGGATGAATTTTTGCTCAGATTAATCAAATCACCCCTTTGCTTGACGCCGAAGCGGTGCTGCTCGTCAATTACCAAATATGCTAAATTTTTGTACATAATATTTTCGCTAAACATGGCATGAGTGCCGATGATGAGATGTGCTGTTCCATCAGCAATTTTTTCGAGTGCATATTTTCGTTGTTTGCCTGTTTGCCCACCCATAAGTCTGAAAATTTCCAGACCCAGCGGCTCGAATACTTTGCTCAAGTTGCTGTAATGTTGCTCGGCTAAAATTTCCGTCGGCGCCATCAATCCGCATTGAAAGCCTGCATCTATCGCCATCAAAATTGACAATGCGGCTACAATCGTTTTGCCCGAGCCGACATCGCCTTGCAGCAAGCGATTCATAGCTTGCCCGGAGCGAAAATCACCGGCGATTTCATTCAGCACCTTCTTTTGGTCGGACGTCAATTCAAATGGCAAACTATCGTATAGTTGCCGAGCCAATTTGCTCTTCCCTTCGATTAGATAAGCATTTTCGCTCGTTTTAGACTTGTGCTTGATGCTTTCTACTTTCATCAGAAAATAAAATATCTCCTCAAATTTGATTCGCCACCTTGCACGATTGAGCAAATCCTCCGATTGCGGGAAATGCAGATTCAGCACGGTAGATTTTATATCAGGCATATTCAAAGTTTTTCGGATTGTGTCCGGTAAAGATTCTGAAAGCCTGATAGTGTTCGCTTCGAGCAGTTGATTGATGATATTACTGAGCATTTTGTTCGTGATGCCGCCTTTTGCCATCTTCTCCGTAATTCGGTATTTCGGCAAAATCATCCCGCTCTCGTACATACGCGCATCGTCCGATTCCAAAATGTCAATCTCGGGATGAGAAAAGTTTACGGAATTATACTTGTCAATCTCGGCTTTGCCACTGACCGCGAGAATCTGCCCTTCCTGATAATGCTTGGAATAATATTGGACATAATTCCAAAAGAAAATGCTTGCATTAGTTCCACTGCCATCGCTCAAAGTCAGCTTCAGAAATTTGCGTTTTTTGCCGAATGAATTTTCGGACTTTTTGATAATTTTGGCTACGATTGTAGAAATAGACCGAAATCCTACGCTACTTGTCAATTCCACATCAATCATATCGTGGCTACCAAGCTCGCGAAACAGATTGCTGATTGTAGTCCGAGCGTTGCGGTCAATGTACGATGCCGGGAAGTATGTGACCAAATCGTCAGGTGCCAAAATTCCTGCTTCTGCAAGTATTTCGGCTCTTTTGGGTCCGACACCTTTTATATATTGAATCTCGTTTGCGTTCATCAAATTACATTTCGGAAAAAATACAATATTAAACGAAAAAATTACTCTAAGCAAATTTGTATATATTTTCGGTGATATTCAAATTTTTATTGATTTTTGGTGTAGATTTTCTTAAAATTGTAATATAATTTCGGATTTTTAATGGCAAAAGTATTAATTACAGGTGGAGCAGGATTTTTGGGCTCGCATCTGTGCGACAAATTTATAGCAGAGGGTTACGAAGTAGTGTGTATGGACAATTTCGTGACCGGTTCACCAGACAACATAGCTCATTTGATGGGCAATCCCAATTTCAAATTCATACTCCACGATGTTACAAATTACGTATATGTAGAAGGCGATTTGGACTATATTTTGCATTTTGCGTCTCCCGCCTCGCCTATAGATTACCTGAAGTTGCCCATTCAGACGCTCAAAGTAGGTTCGCTTGGCACTCATAAGGCGCTTGGATTGGCAAAAGCTAAAAATGCGAGAATCCTTTTAGCAAGCACCAGCGAAGTTTATGGCGACCCGTTGATTCACCCGCAACCCGAAGATTACTGGGGAAATGTCAATCCTGTGGGCTATCGCGGCGTTTATGACGAAGCAAAGCGGTTTGCCGAAGCGCTGACAATGGCTTATCACCGCTATCATGGCGTCGAAACCCGCATTGTGCGCATTTTCAATACTTACGGACCACGAATGAGATTGCAAGATGGCAGAGCAATTCCCAATTTTATCAATCAAGCGCTAAAAAATGAAGACGTAACTGTTTACGGTGATGGCGCCCAAACACGCTCGGTTTGCTATGTGGACGATTTGATTGAGGGGATTTATCGCCTGTTGCTGAGTGATGAGACAGACCCGGTAAACATCGGCAATCCGGCAGAATTGACAATGCTTGAATTAGCCAAAGAAATTATCGAACTGACAGGCTCCCGAAGTAAAGTTGTTTTCGAAGATTTGCCTTCCGACGACCCAAAAGTTCGCCAACCGAATATTACTCGGGCGAGTGAGATATTGAATTGGGAACCAAAAGTAGAACGCAAAGCAGGGCTCATGCGCACAATTGCTGACTTCAAAAAGAGGCTAAATTTAGTATAATGAAGGAGTTATACAGATTAATACCATATTTGAAGCGCTACAAGAAAAAGCTGATTTTGGGTTTGATTGTTGTAACGATTGCTAATCTTTGCGCCACATACGTGCCGAGATTGGTCGGTACAACGATTGACATGATTGTTGACGGCAATTATGATATGAACAAAATATTGCTCAATATTTTGTACATATTGCTGCTGACGGCGTTTGCGGGATATTTCATGTTCCTAACTCGTCGAATGATAATTGTAGCATCGCGTGAAATCGAGTATGATTTGCGGAAAGATTTGCTCAATTCGATTCAGAGCCAATCTATGAATTTCTTTCACAAAAATCCGACGGGGAATCTGATGGCTCACGCTACAAACGATATTCCGGCGGCGAGGGAATTTCTGGGTCCTGCAATCATGTATTCCGCAAATACGGTCACAACTTTTACTTTTGCACTGTATTTCATGCTTACTCTGAATCCCGAAATAACGATGATAGGTCTGATTCCGCTGCCATTCATAGCGTATGCGACTTATTTAGTTGGCAAGAAAATTCATATTGCATTTAAAGATGTGCAGTCGAAATTTGCAGAACTTACCACACAAGCACAGGAAAGTATTTCCGGAGTTCGAGTAATCAGGGCATACACGCGCGAATTTTACGAATACACTCGATTTGCAGCAATGAGCAAAGAGTATTTGTTCAAAAATCTGCGTCTTGCACGTATCGAAGCCATATTCATGCCTTTGCTGATGGTGCTTGTAGGCTTGTCTCATATTGCAGTTCTTGCTTATGGCGGTAATTTGGTTATTGATGGGCGGGCTTCTTTGGGAGATTTGGCGCAATTTTTCATTTATCTCGAGCTTTTGGTGTGGCCCGTGGCAGCGATTGGTTGGGTTACGAACCTAATTCAACGGGGAGCGGCTTCCTCAGCGCGTCTCGGCAAGTTGCTCGAAGAGGTTCCGGAGATTGCCAACAACAGCGAAACTGATAATTCGATTAAGAAAATTGAGGGCGAAGTCGAGTTCGATTCAATTAATTACAAATATCCGAGCACTGAAAACATAGTGTTAGATGATATTTCGTTCCGAATTTCTAAGGGGAAAACTTTGGGTATCGTGGGTTCGGTTGGCACCGGCAAATCAACGATTATTAATTTGCTTTTGCGGCTTTTTGAAACGAATTCCGGTGCAATTAAAATTGACGGACATAATTTGAAAAGTATTCCGATTGATTTGCTAAGAAAGCATATTTCGGTCGTGCCGCAAGAGCCATTCCTGTTTTCGGATACAATCAAGGGCAATATCAGTTTTGGCAATCCCAGAGCTACGATGGAAGAAATTATTGCCGTTGCCGAAAAATGCAAGTTGCACGAGGAAGTCCTGACTTTCCAAAACGGCTACGACACAATGCTTGGCGAGCGTGGCATCACACTTTCGGGTGGGCAGAAGCAACGAGTTTCGATAGCACGCGCCATGATTACCAATCCATCGATTCTGATACTCGATGATTCGCTCTCAGCCGTGGATTCGGCGACAGAATCGTTCGTATTGGGCAATTTGAAGGAATTCATGAAAGACCGCACCACAATTATTATCTCGCACAGGATTTCAACCGTGATGAATGCCGACAACATTATCTTGCTCGACAAAGGCAAAATCGCCGAATCGGGCAACCACGAGCAATTAGTCACATTAAACGGCAAATACGCCAACATATTCCGCCTCCAACAATTAGCGAAGGAGATTGAGGAGTTGTGAGGGGGATTACATAGCCCACGATTTCTACGGTGGGGAAACAAAGAAACCACAAGAAAAATAAACATAGCCCACGGTTTCAACCGTGGGAAAAGAAACACGAGAAAGACAAACATAGCCCACGGTTTTAACCGTGGGGAAAAAATGAACGAAAACATAGCACACGGTTTAACCGTGGGGACGATTTTTGAACATTTGATAAATGGATTTATCCATTTTCATTGCTCATGTCGTTTTATTCATAAACCCATATATTTTCAAAAAATCGTCGAATTCTTGCTGAAATGTTATCTTTTTATGGTGTTGTTTTTGATTTTGAATGTATTGGAAAACCTTTTCCACAACTGACTCCGAAATCGAATAGGCTGCATAACCTGTTTGCCATACGAATTTCTCTTTAATAAAATTGTTTTGATTTACAAAATGTGAACTGCTCCCTTTAATTTGTTTGATAACATCCACAATTGATTTCTGTGGGTTTAATAAAAACAAACAATGGATATGGTCGGACGTTCCGTTGATAATTCTTACGGGACACGTTTGTTCGAGTAGTTGTTCAGAAATATATTGGTACAAATTATTTTCAAAACTCAAATCAATTAGGGGCATCCTATCTTTGGTTGACCATATTGAATGTATCCATATTTTATTGAATGAATGTGGCATAACATTTCCCTTTTCAAACCATTAAAATGGTTTATCATTTCATTGGCATTTTGTGACCCACGAATAAATTCGTGGGCTATGTTTTTTTGATATGTTATATGAATTGGATAATCATTTTTTATTGTGATGATATAAACAATATTTAAACCGTAAAAAAAAAACGACAATGACAAACATAGCCCACGGTTTCAACCGTGGGGGGAAAAAAAAACACGAGAATGACAAACATAGCCAACGGTTTTAATCGTGAAAAAAAAACACGAGAATGACAAACATAGCCAACGGTTTTAATCGTGAAAAAAAAACACGAGCAAAAGAAACATAGCCCACGGTTTTAACCGTGGAGAAAGTTTTGCGGACATTTGATAAATGGATTTATCCATTTACAAATTATATGTTCTCCAACCATTAAAATGGTTTATGATTTAATTTGCATTTTGTGACCCACGAATAAATTCGTGGGCTATGTTTTGTGATTCAACCCATACACAGGTTTTAACCGTTCCAAAGAAATTGAGGAGTTGTAGTTTAGTTGCTTGTTTCTCCAATCAGTAATCCTTCGACTGTTGTCCAATTAGGGTCTTCGCTGATTTCGTAACCAAACCCACGAATTAAATCTTCTTTGTTTATTTGGCTCTGCAAATATTGATGAACTTCTTCAGGGGCATCAAGATAAATGTAAATGTCTAAAAAAGTGTCGTTAAAGAGATGTCCAATGTAATGTGCTGTTGTAATTTTTTGAATTTCAGCAAATAATTCGTCTTCAAGTTTATTTGCGATTGCACTTTCTTCATTTTTTGGTAGTCCGTTTTCATACAAGTTATCAAGGTCAAGTCCAATTGCTATTTTAAGGCACCAAGGATAGTTTGCTTTCTTGTTGTAAGTTTTATAAGCCATATTAAACGAACCTACAACTGGTTTGTCTCCAATTTGTGCTTCTACTACTGAAAAACTTTCCTTTGGAAATATATCTATATTTTCAGTCTTGTTGTTTTTTATGCAACCAAATAGAGTTGTTAAAAGTCCCATGAGTATTAATATCCTTATTTGTTTTTTCATAGCATTTTCTAATTATGGTTTCGTTTAAAGTTACTGCTAACAACCCTTCTCCACCCCATTCCCATTTCCCTATCACTTACCTACATCTATTCAATAAGTAATATGCAAATATATATAAAAATTTGAGAAAAAAAAAGCTACCCTTTTGGGGTAGCCATTTTTATTTTGCGAGGGCGGAAATTAGATTCTGAAGTTACCGGCAACGAACATTTGTGAATTATGGCAGTATGTATTTACCAAATTGTATTAACCATAAGTAAAAACCTGCTATTCCACCTAATAGTCCTGCCATTAAAAACGTAGTTCGTTGTCTTGGAGGAATAAATTTGAAAGTAATTATTGCCAAAACGAAAGCTCCGATAACTGCAGTTATGGAGGTTATTGACCAAATTGGAAGGTCGAAATAATTTGCAATACGTATTTCGTCACCGCCCATAGAAAACTTACCGTTTAAGAAATAGCCAGCAAGCCACATGCAAAAATTTGCCGTTTGCCTTAGCCAAAAAAGAGAAAGAAATATAATTAGCCATTGCCCAAATGAAAGTTTGTCTGCTTGGTAGAAGCTTTTGCGATACAAAAAAAGTAGAACAAGACCAATTGTCCCGGTGAGCATAGTTTGAACAGGTCCGCCAAGTGCCATTGCGATGGGACAGCTTGGAATTATCGGATTCTCAGGGTCGGGAGATTGCCAAAATGTCGCACTATAATTAATTCGCGCGTCGTAACCTTGATATTTGGCAACTATGTAGTGTCCGAATTCGTGAGATAAAGTCCCAATAATTGTCGAAGCGATGAAAGAAAAAAATAGTCCCATGAATAGTTTTTTGTCCATATTTTTTCTGTCCGGTTTTCTGTCCGGCAAAGCTTCCCCCATCACTTACCTACATCTACTCAATAAGTAATATGCAAATATATATAAAAATTTGAGAAAAAAAAAGCTACCCTTGCGGGGTAGCCATTTTATTTTGCGAGGCGGAAATTAGATTCTGAAGTCAACTCCGGCAACGAACATTTGGGGTAAGCCGACTTTGATTCCTTGCGGACGGCGGCTCGAAATATAGCGCTCGTCGGTGATGTTTTTCAATGAAACGAACAAGGTCAAGTTTGGATTGTCTAACCTGTGTTCGATGGTTGCATTGATGATGAAGCGCGAATCAATCACTCCTGCTCTGCCATTTGCGGAAGGTGCGACGGTGTTTAGTTCATCGGTAAATTGCTTGTCGAGATATTTCCCGGTGACGTAGAAACTTGTGCCGAATGGAGTGGCAACGAGCAAACTCGTACTAAAGCTGAAATTTGGTGCGTATGGCAATTCATTGCCTTTGACGTTCACTGCACCTTCTGCAACGGGAATGAATCTATCGGCATCGTAAGTGGATTTTCCGTAATTGAAAGTGGTGCTGAGATTGATTGCATAATCAGTTTTGAGCATTTGCGAAATATTGAAGCCAATTGCGGATTCAATGCCCCAATGCAATGTCGAGCCACCGTTCACATAGCCTACGTCAGTACCGAGACCACCGGATGATTCGGAGATTGGTATAATTTGATTGCTGAAGTTCAGCTGGTATCCGGTTACTTCGATGTTGACCAATTTGTCGAAATCGGCGCGGAATCCAATTTCTGAATTCCAACTGAGTTCGGCTTCAAGGTCAATGGATACTCCTGAATTATTGATAGCATCTTTGGTACGCGGTGGCGCAAATCCTTTATGTATTCCTGCGAATAAACCAAGTCCGGGATGAAAATTATAATTGACACCAATCCCCGGGATAATCGCCGAGACATCGTTATTGCCAACTATATTTGTATCCTTCGATGAAACACGATTGATAACGCGTTCGTAATTGAATTGCTCAAATCTTGCGCCCGGAGTAATTATCAAATTTTCCAAAGCGAAGAATCGATTTTGGATGAATGCACTTCCGGCATAACCAGTCCGAACTTCGTCGGCGACCAAATCACCTTTGATTGCGCCCGCAACTTTGCCATTGATAGTTTGCTCGAAAGCGCGCTCGTAGTGCATTCTCACTCCGGCGGTCATTTCATTTTTCAATCCGCCTAAGTCGTAATTGTAGTAAATTTGCGGCTGCACGCCCATTACTTCAAATTGTCTGTCGCGATTTCCTGTCGAATTTCGCATATAAAGAGCACCGCCGGAAATCGTAGTATCTCCGTAAACATCACCTGTCCAGTCTGAGGGTTTCGATGACGAGAAATTTTGTCTATTCCAATTACGAGTAGTTGTATAGCCGTAAAAATTTGTCACGAAAAACATATTATTGTTCACAATGTATTGATGCGATAATTGAGCCGAGTAACGTCTAATCGCCAAAATATCGTCGGGAGCAACGTGTGTGAAATAGTCGCCGTTATCGAACATATTTTGAGTTATGCCAACGTAAGTCGAATTTGATTCTTCGTCGTAAAATCCAAGTTTGAATTTAATGCTCGAACGTGAATTGAATGCCACGTTGAATTTGAACATCAAATCATTGACGCCGAATTGGGTAACGCCGATTTTGTCTGCGGATTTGTGATTGTATTCTACTAAGAATCCGTGATCGGATGTAGTTGTGCCGTAAGCAATTTTGGAATTGACAAAACCACCACTTCCACCATTGAATTTGAAGCCAAGACCGGGAATATCATTTGGCTCATTTGTAAGGAAATTGATGACTCCGCCAATTGTTTGAGGACCGTGAATAATCGAGCCCGAGCCTTTCAGGATTTCCACACTCGACATTTTGTCCATCAAAGGCGTGTAATACATTTCAGGTTCACCGTATGGTGCGAGTGCAGTAGGCATCCCGTCTTCGAGCACAAGAATAGAACGACTTCTATCGGGGTCTAAACCGCGAATACTCATATTCATCCGTAGCCCGACGCCCTCTTCGTCCACCACGTTTACTCCGGGGATAGTCTCGAATGCTTGAGTACCGTTAAGTCCACGAGTCATTTGGAGAACTTTACTATTGATTATATTGACAGTGCCCGGCGTGTAATCAACTGAGCTTGATTTTACTCCCAAAATATTGACTGAGGGGAAATTGTACTTAGTTGTATCCTGAGCTTTTGTGACTATTGCTGAGACGAAAAGCAAGAAGACTATTAACAGAATCGAATTTATTGATTTTGACATATGTACACCTTATTAAATAATTACTTTAAACAATATTGCAAATCAGTTGCATACAAATATAAAGTTGTATGCACCTAATAATGAAATTATTTGAAATTCTGTAACCAAAATGTTGCTTACTATTAATACTGAGATTGTTCTTGAAATTGTGATTTTTTGAATGGAAAAACGATATGATTGCTCGAATTCATTACGATTTTTGTTGTATATATGGAAAATTTTGTGCAATTTTGAATAATTATTAATTCAACTGTTAAAAGCAGGATACAAATATGAAAGATAAACCGGCAAGTAGGATACAAGATTATCTTGTATTTGGTGAATTCGGCGGCGTCAATCCGTCCATTACTGATTCATCAACTTTTACCTTTATGAGCGCCGAGAAAATGGCGGAAATTTTCCAACAAGAAATCGAAGGTTGCTATTTATATTCACGACATATGAATCCGATGAACAAATTTTTGTCGGATGCATTGGCATTATTAGAAAATACGGAATCGGCTCACGTCACAGCAAGTGGTATGGGCGCTATCAGCACAACATTGTTGCAAATTTGCCAACAAGGGGATGAAATCGTGTCAAGTCGTACGATTTACGGGGGCACATTTGCACTGATGAAAAACTTTTTCCCACGCTTGGGAATCAATACGAATTTTGTGAATATTTTGGATTTGGAAGAAGTCGAATCGGCAATCACTGCCAATACGAAAGTAATTTATTGCGAAACAATGAGCAACCCAATGCTCGAACTTGCTGATATTCCGGCTTTGAAGGAAATTGCATTGCGTCATAATTGCAAACTTATCGTTGACAACACTTTTACTCCGATGCTAATTTCCCCGAAAAATCTCGGTGCCGATATTGTAGTACACAGTTTGACTAAGTTTATCAATGGCGCCAGCGATGCAGTTGGTGGAGCAGTTTGTGCCGACCACGATTTCATTGCGAGCCTCAAAGATGTCAATTCAGGTGCTATTATGTTGCTTGGTCCAACGTTGGACAGTTTGCGAGCAGCGAGTATCTTGAAAAATCTCCGCACTTTACACGTCAGGATGAACCAGCATTCCAAAAATGCATCATTTATTGCACGCCAACTCGAGCGCATCGGAATCAAAGTCGTCTATCCAGGGCTTCGTTCACACCCGCAACATCAACTGATGAGACGTTTCCTAAATCCGGGTTTCGGATGGGGCGGCATGGTGACAATTGATGTTCAATCTGATGAAATTGCCAACAAATTATTGCCGCTCATGCAAAACAATTTGGTCGGTTATTTTGCTGTCAGCCTGGGCTTTTATAAGACTTTGTTCAGTTCGCCAAGCCACAGTACATCATCGGAAATACCTGAGGATATGCAGCATGAAATCGGAATGTCGGGCAGTTTGATTCGCTTTTCATTCGGTTTGGATTTTGAAATCGGGCGAACATTTGAACGATTGGTAGAATGTTTGGCAGAAGTCGGCTTAGTAAATGAAGACTCTCTCATGAAAGCGCATCAAATCGCAGATAATATGAATTAATAAAATTCTAACAATAATAGAAATGGATTGGCATATTTATGTCAATCCATTTTTTTTATATTATTATTTTCTTATATTTCAATTGCTTAAGGCAGTATTTTATTTATATAAAAAAATGGGATTTCGTTTATTGAAATCCCATTATAAAAAGCAATAATTTTGTCCTTATCTTACAATCGAAATCGGAATAGTCTTAGTGATTCCGTCCATATTGATACGATAGAAATACAATCCGGAATTTATGCTCGATAGGTCGTATTTCATAATTTTGCGTCCTTGAGTTGCAAATTCGTCGGTTAAATCCATGATTTTGATACCGAGCGAATTATAAAGTGAAACGTTGATATTAGCCGAACGTGTCAAATCAATTTGCAATTGTGAAGCATCGCTAACAGGATTTGGATAGGTGAAAATTAACGATTGAGTGATTATGTCACTGTCCACTCCTGCAGGAGAGTCGTTTAGCTCAATATTGTCAATAAACCACCCTTCAGCTTGGCGAATGTTGTTTGTTCGCATCGAAAATCTGAAGATAATTGTATCGCCAATATATTGGCTCATATCTTTGGCAACTTGTTCCCATTGGCTATTAGCCAAATCATTCAAAATGAATTTAGACGAACTTGCTGCATTCCAAAAATGATAGTAATTCCAAGTCTTACCGAAATCATTTGACCAAGAGACTGCTCCAACATCATACCATACAATTCCATCAATGGTTTGTGTCACAGTATCAAGCAAAGCAATATGCTCGAATGAAAATGTTGATTTGCCGGCTTTAATCACAACAGGAGCAAAAATAAGGTCATCGTCTGTACGAGCTAAGTAATCACCGTCAGGTGAGTCAGTAAATGAATTTGGTGGGCTTGATGATTTCTTATTTGTAATGCCCCAAGTGCCTTCTTTGTAATGTGGTGTTAGTGAACTTGCATTGTCGAAATTTTCGGATAAATCATCAAGTGGAGCGCCGGAATAAGCTAAAACTGACTCTTGCGAGTAATCGCTCAATGTTTCAATCGAACCACGAACAGTCATAGATTTGAAACGTAATCTGTGAAATTGTTCCTTCGGCAAACTAATCAAAGCTGTCGAAATCTCGCCCGCAGCAAGATTATCTTCAAATGTTCCCAAAACAGCTTCGGTGTTATAATCCAGAACAACAAATTTGAGTTTGTCGTGCAAATCATTTCCGTGAATATTGGTAGAGGGATTACGCCATGAAATTAAAATTCCGTCTGTATTGGGACGCCATGAAATTTCAGTCGGAGGCATTGATTTCGGACTACCACCTCCTATTGCCGATATGTATGCTAATGTGCTCGTAAGTCCGTTTGGCATTTCAGCTTGCAAACTATATGAATAATTCACACCCGAAACAACATCATTATCAACATATGAAGCGGCTTGAGAATTTGGAACTTCGCCAATCTTTACGCTATTTCGGAAAATGTTAATTTTGAATTCGTCTAATTCATCTCCCAATAAACTATGAGTCGGATTGACCCAATTAATTTTAATTGCCACTTTAGGCTCCATTACAACATCAGTAGATAGATTTGTTGGAGGCTTAGGAGCAGGAGAAAGCAATGCTGTATAGAGGTCATTATAATAATAGAGTGAATTTTGATGAGCTGACATCCAGAACAATGGATAAATGCGGCTATTATACACACTTATGCCTGTATAATCTCCCCAATAGACGCCCCCTGTCGGACCTTGTGGGAATACACTATTGTTGTGTTCAAATGAATGAGCGAAAGGAGATACCTTAATATGTCTCCATGTGTCACCGCCATTCATCGAAATGGCAACATAAGCATCAACAAGTTTATTAGACGGTTGGTCTTGTGAGGAATAATACAATACAGCAATCATTCCAGTAACGGGGTCGCAAGAAATACTCGGGAAATACATATCGTTTCGGATTTGGGAGTTATCAATGCGAATATTTTTTTGCCAAACTGTGCCATTGTTTGTTGATTTAGACAAATAAATTCCATAATTAAGGCTACTTGCTTCACGCCCGGCTTGGACGATGTAAATGTTACCGCTGTAAGCAGAACCTGATATATCAACCGCAATTTGTGGCGGAGATGAAACTCTAATGTTTCTTTTATCAACCAATTCGTTTCTGCCGTTAGAAGCATTTAGGTCACCAATACTGGTAACTCTTTGTGCTTCAATTGGCGACGAGAAAGATAGTCCACCGTTTGTCGAACGTGCAAACATAGCATACGCTAAGTTATTAGCCCCTCTGTCAATCCAAGCCAAATAAACTTCGCCATTTGGTCCAACAGCCGGTACGGGTGCTTGTCCGTTATCTGCTATTTTATTATAGCTAGAAAAGGTCTCTCCGCCGTCGGTTGAACGCGAAAACACTATACCATTAATACCGCGGAACACACGCCAAGAAATATAAACATTATCTTTATGAGGTGAATTGGGACTGAAATCGCAAGCTATCGAATATCTGTCGTGGAATGGGTTGCCGGCAGCACTAAAAGCATCAAGCGTTACAGCATTGATACCATTTGGAGAGCCGTCTTTAATTGCATCCCAAGTGGAGCCGCCATCAGTAGATTTGACAACAAAAACTCCGTTTTGTCTTTTGTCGGATTCTTCTTCACTACCTTCTGTACTTGCAAAGCCATAAACATAGTATGCATGACCTTTGGAATCAAATGCGATTCCCGGGTCAAAAATTGTTGCTTGGCTACCTTTTGGGGTAAACCATTGTCCGGAATTGCGTGGTGTTGGGCTGTGTCTCCATGTTTTGCCTCCATTATCGGTAACAAACGCAGACATCTTGAATCCGTCAAAACCGGCTATATATTCATTATCATTCGAAGTAGCAATTATATTTTGAGGATTCAGTGGATTAACAGCTATCCATGTTTCAGTTTGGGCATTTCTCCATGTCGAAGAGACATTGACGATTTCAATTCCATCTTCAGACATAAATCTTTCAGGTGCTATAAAGTTGTCCTTAGGTATTGGGTGGTCAGGGTTGTGTCTTAATCTGGTATATAGTGGTAAGTTCTTAAATTGGGGATAGTTGTGCAGATACTCACTATCAATATAATACGGGACGTAGTCTCTGCCTATCTGGGAATAAGCATCTACAATGAACAAAGGTAGAAGAGCAAAAGCAAATAGTACGAATCTTAATTTCATCACAAAACCTTAATGTTTATAATTAATGATTACAAATTTAACAAAATAGTATCAATCTTTAATACTATAAACCATAACGATTGATTTGGTTACAAATTTTTTACACTTTTTGGTTGAAGACTATGCCGCTCTTGTTGTTGTTGGTTTGGCTGAAAATTTTGATTAGACCGTTCTTGTCATAGTAGAAATCGCCAAGTTTGATGATGATTTTTTCGGCAATGACTTTTCGTTCCGAATATGATTCAGATTGTCCGTCAATTTTGTTGCGATATGTTTTCTTACTATTGTTCATCTTGCTATATGCAATATGGCTTTTTTAAGTTGTTGAAATATAAGTACATTTACTTATGCCCAAAATTTTATTTCATTTTTTGAGAAAAATTTGTAAGATTCTTTAAAATAGAAATCGGATTAATTAGTCTGTTATGAAAGTTGATTCAAATTTTACAAAACATAATTTAGGTAGATGCAATGAGTGAGTTGATAAATAATTCTGAAAATCGTAAAAGCATTCTTAAAGAGCTAATATTAAAATTACACAAGGGTGACAATCCCGAACAAGTCCGTGCGGAATTGGAAGCTACTTTGACCAACATTCCTTACGGCGAAGTCGTCGAAGTAGAGCAAGAACTCGTAGCCGAAGGATTGCCCGTAGATGAAATTCAAAAACTATGCGATATTCACAGCTTCGTGCTGCAAGGTAGAATTGACCTCTCGGCAGTAAAAATTGTATTGCCCGGGCACCCGGTTGATACCATGAAGAAAGAAAATCGTGAAATCGAGAATTTAATAGCTGAAATCAAAAAGCAAATTGGCGAAATCGCTCCGGAAATAGCAGTTGATGATTTGAAAAAGCAAATGATGGCATTGAAAGGCAACTTCAATGCACTCATGGATATTGACAAACACTACAAACGCAAAGAATTTTTGATTTTCCCCTATCTCGAAAAAATCGGCATCACCGCGCCACCAAAGGTAATGTGGGGCAAACACGACGAAATTCGCGAGCAACTCAAAGGGATTTTAGATTCACTCGTTGTGATTGATGATGCCGGAGATTTCGCGATAATTAATAAAACATTGATTGAGCCTGCACTATTTGCAATACTCGATATGATTGTGAAAGAGGAAAAAATTCTACTGCCGATGACTTTGGACAAATTGACTGAAATTGATTGGTACGAAATTTACCAACAAACGGGCGAATACGGGTATTGCCTTTACGACCCAAAAATTGAATGGAAGCCGCAAGTCTCTTTGAACACCGAAAAAACCGAAAATGTAAAAGATGATTTCATCAATTTCCCTACAGGCAGATTGAATTATGAAGAAATGTTGGGCATTTTGAGCACACTTCCCGTTGACATTACTTTCGTGGACAAAGACGATAAAGTCAAATTCTTCTCCGAAGGCAAAGACAGAGTCTTCGATAGAAGCCGTGCTATTTTACTCCGCGATGTGCGATTGTGCCATCCCCCATCGAGTATGCACATAGTTGACAAAATTATCGAAGATTTCCGTTCCGGACGTGAAGATAAAACTGCGTTCTGGATTAATTTTCAAGGCAAATTCGTTTTCATCGAATATTATGCCGTTCGCGACAAAAACGGAGATTATCTCGGAACTCTCGAAGTTACTCAAGACCTTACAACGCACCGTCAATTAGAGGGCGAGCAACGATTGTTGAGCTATGGAGATAAAAAGTAATGTCAAAACACACCATAACACCCAAAACCAAAGTTGCCGAGCTATTGGATAATTTTCCCGAACTTGAAGATGAACTTATTGCCATTGCTCCCGAATTTGTGAAATTGAAAAATCCAATACTTCGCAAAACTGTTGCGAAAGTGGCAACTTTAGAGCAAGCCGCTCGTATTGCCGGATTGGAAATTAGCCAAGTGATAAACAGACTGCGTAAAAAAGCAGGAATAGAAGATATTATTGAAATAAAAGAAGGAAAACCCATGCAATTTGATGAATTTGAAATCAGCACTGATGCAATTCAGGAAACTTTTGACGCTCGCCCTATTATTGCTACAGGCGAACACCCAATGCACGACGTGATAGCCAAAATGAATGCCTTAGATAAAGGCAAGATTCTCGAGCTAATCACACCTTTTGTGCCAATACCACTAATCGAAATCGGCAAAAACCGAGGTCTGTCTGTACGCTACATCAAAGAAAGTGAAGATTTGGTAAGGACATATTTTAGGAATTAAGATTAGTTCAATAATTTATGATGCTTAAATCTCTTAATAATCGTGATTGGGCACTTTGAATATTTTTATCATGTTTTGTTCGCGGATGTTGCCGCGGGATAATCCTGACACGAAAACAAGATTGTCATCGGGTTTGATAAAATCGAGTTTGAGCAAATCTTCGACGTAAGAATCCGGGATTAGTAGCTCATTTTCTGCCGGTTGGACTAATACTGAGCGAACGCCCCATACAAAATTGAGTCTTCGGTGAACTCGCAAATCGTCTGTAAGTCCAATTATTGGAACTCGCGGTCTGTATTTGGCTACGTTTTTGGCTGTGGTCGTAGAACTTGTGAATGTGACAATTGCTACAGCGTTGATTTCGTCAGCTATAATACAAGCAGCTTTGCCCAAAGAATCGGACATTTCAGTTGTATAAGCCTCGAAAATACTGTAACCATATTCCTTAGTGTAGTACTTGTTTTCAACATTTTTAATTATTTTGCTCATATAGTCAATCGCTTCGATTGGGTATCTGCCGACGCTTGTTTCGCCACTAAGCATAACGCAATCTGTGCCGTCTATTACCGCATTGGCTACATCACTTGCTTCTGCTCTCGATGGACGCGGGTTCTTAATCATAGATTCGAGCATTTGAGTAGCAGTAATTACGGGTTTGCCGAAGTGATTACATTTTCTAATCAACTCTTTTTGAATAATTGGCACTTGTTCCGGCAGCATCTCAAGCCCCAAATCACCACGCGCAACCATAATCGCATCAACTTCGGCGATTATATTGTCAATATCCAATACTGCATCGGGGCGCTCAATTTTGGCGATAATGGGTACAATTCTGCCAAAAATTTTCATTGTGGTTTTCAATTCCAGAATGTCTCTAACTGAGCGAACAAAAGAAAGAGCCACAACATCAATATCACTGCTCAGTCCAAATTTCAAATCCTCTAAATCTTTTTCGCTGAGCGAAGGAGCTGAAAATGAAATGCCCGGAGCGATGATTCCTTTGTTATTTCTGAGTTCGCCGCCTTTGATGATTGTGGTGATGATATTGTTTCCCTGGATTGAATTCACTTTCAAAATCAAGTAACCATCATCAAGAAGCAAAGTTGCCCCTTTGCTGAGGTCGGACGGCAAATCTTTGTAGGATGTAGAAACTATTTGTGATGTGCCAAATCCGATATTGTCAGTAGTTATGGTAAATTCATCACCGTCTTTGAGAATCACGCAACCGTTTTCAACTTGTTCAGTTCTGATTTTCGGACCTTGTAAATCTTGCAGAATTGCAATCTTTTTGCCTGCTATTTCCGAAGCTTTCCGAATTGTATTAATCAGTTCATTGTGTTGTTCGTGAGTACCGTGCGAAAAATTCAGACGTGCTACGTCCATTCCGGTCTCAATCATCTTGACCAATACGTTAATATCGGAAGATGCCGGACCAATTGTGCAAACGATTTTTGTTTTTCTTAAATTCATTTTAATTCAATTGTTTATTAAACCATTCCGCTACGAGAATTTTCTCGGGATTGGAATGATTTTTGTGAATAAATTCATTCATATGTGTATTGTATTCGTAATCATTTTGCCATTCGTTTGCATATTGTGCCACTTGCTTTATAGCATCGCAGATGTATTCAATCTCTGAATTGGTCATTGTTGGATGGATAGACATTCGTACCCAACCGGGCTTCTCGGATAAATCGCCTTCGTTTATTTTGCAAGTGATTGAATGAGATTTATCAAAAGTTACGCCCAACAAATAATGTCCGTAAGTTCCGGCACAAGAACACCCACCGCGAACTTGAATTCCGAACTTGTCGTTGAGCAATCTGACAATCAAATTATAATGAATATCAATCATGTAGAATGAAATTATCCCGAGTCGGTCTTGATTGTTAGAGGCTAAAATATTCAGATTAGGAATTTTAGTCAATCTATCGAATATAATTTCAAGCATTTCATGTTCTCGAGCTAAAATATTATTGACTCCCATCTCCTCTTTTAATTTAATAGCGAAAATAGTTTTGATTGTCTGCAAAAAAGCAGGAGTTCCTCCGTCTTCGCGTGTTTCGATATCTTCGATGTAATTATGTTCGCCCCATGGATTAGTCCATTCAACTGTTCCACCACCGGGTTGGTCGGGAATCTTATTGTGATATAGCTTTGGGTCGAAAATTAAAATTCCGGTTGAACCCGGACCACCAAGAAATTTATGCGGTGAAAAGTAAATTGCATCAAGCGAACGCTCAGGATTGTCCTGACGCATCTTAATGTCAATGTATGGCGCTGATGCTGCAAAATCTACAAAACAAAGACCGCCTGCATTGTGCATCATCTCGGCGATGTCATGAAAAGGAGTACAAATGCCGGTAACATTCGAGCAAGATGTTACGGCTGCAATTTTTGTTTTACGGGCGGAATATTTTTCGAGCATCTCCGCTAAATGCCCCAAGTCCGGCAAACCTTCATTATCTGGTCGAATAATCTCAAGGTCGGCAATTGTTTCGAGCCACGAAGTTTGGTTAGAGTGATGCTCCATATGAGTAATAAAAACAATAGGCTTTTCATCCAATGCTTGATTAATCAATTCGGTATAGCTTTCGTGAATTCTAAAGCCGAGCATTCGCTGGAACTTGTTCACCACGCCCGTCATTCCCGAATAAGCTGAGATAATCACATCAGTTTCATAAGCCCCGACATGCCTTTTGATATATTTCAGAGCCTCTTTGTAAGCAATCGTCATAGTTGAACCGGTGAAATTCGTTTCAGTATGCGTATTAGCTACAAAAGGTGAAATTTGCTCCATGAAGAATTTTTCGATAGGCTTGTACATTCTACCGCTTGCAGTCCAATCAGCATAAATGATTTGCTTCGTGCCGTATGGAGATTCAAATTCGGCATCAATCCCCGAAATATTGTTTCTGAACTTTAAAAAGTGTTCTTCAAGTTTTGTCATATTTTGCTCATAAATTTATATTCAAAATTACGGATTTATAAGCAAATACTGAAACAAATTCACAATATGAAGTAGAATTCAGTTTCTTACGATATTCAAACCAATGATGATAGTTCTTTTGCAAAAATTTATTTTGTCTTAACTAAAATATATTTTGATTTGCTAATGAACATTGTTTATTTTTATATAATCTTTTTATTAGTCTTTCAAAAAATATATTGCTTTTCATAAGAATCAAATGTTTTTTTTAATTTTAATGGAGTGTCTGTATGAAAAATTTCTTAATCCTTACGGTAGCATTAATTGTATGCCTACCACTGTATTTGTCTGCTAATCTTGGCAAGATATTAGTCGAGAATCCTAATGGTACCAGCTCATTGCACATAACTTTTGCAGCGGCTGTTTCAGCCGCCCAATCCGGAGCTTCGCTTTATTTGCCTGCAGGGTATTGGGAAGAAAATGTAACGATTTCCAAACGCCTGAATATATACGGTGTGGGTCATTATCCTAACTCCAGCCCGATAACTCCGGGAACAAGCAGGATTAATTCTCTGACTTTTCTTAACAATACGGACTCAACTACTATACAAGGTTTAATAATATCAAACGGGCTGTCTTACGGGAATGGAAGTTCTGTTGCGGTGAGAAATCACTATTATTTACGATGCAACATTGGAGGCTCATTTAATATTGCCGTTTCAGGCACAAATGCAATTTCCAATCATGTATTTAAAGAGTGCATCATAAATTCTTTGACAGCTTCCAATGCAACACTTCCCAATAACATCATATTCACAAATTGTTTTTTCTCTGTTGTTGGCAATCTTCGCGGTTCGAACATTTATTTTACTAATTGTATTTTCGGGAGTAACAACTATTTTCAAAATGGTACAAGCAGAAATTTGCTTATCGAAAATTCAATTTTCATGCGTACTACCGCAGACGGTTTTGTATATCTTGAATCAAGCATAGTCAACAATTGTATCTTTTTGTCACCTACCATTACTTGGGGTTCAAATGCCGGAGAAGACAACATATTGAACCAAAATTGTGCCGGAACTTTCGAATCTGGCGTCTGTACAAGCTTTTCCTACGCGGGAGACTATCGTCTGAAAGCAGGTTCACCGGGCGAAGATGCCGGAACTGACGGAACTGACATCGGGGTTTATGGTGGAAGTTCGCCATTCAAGACGGGAGGATTGCCGGTAATCCCGAGCATAAAAACATTCAGTGTATCGAAAAATCCGGTGGACGGTAAAATTCAAGTTCAAGCAACAGCAGTCAGCCAAACTGAATAATTAAATTTCATGGAGAACATTTTATGAAACAGTTTGTTTTACTGTTTTTATTGGCAATTTTGCCTACTACACTTGCGGCTAACCAGATAGTCAAGTATCATTATTGGTTCAATAACAATTATGCGAATAAAGTAGTTATCGAAGTTACACCTTCTGATACTTTAGAACTTGATTTCGAGCTGCCAATTTCGGATTTACCACCGGGATTTCATTTCCTTCATGTCATGTTTGAAGATGAATCGGGTAAATACAGTGCTCCGGAAGCTACGTATTTTCTCATACCATATACTATACCGGATTATGAAAATTCGAAAATAGTTGGCTACGAATATTGGTTCAATGATAATTTTGCTAATAGGCAATATATTCAGACATCCGAAGAAGACACTCTGGAACTGGATTTGGAATTTGATGTAAGCCATTTAACTCGTGGTTTGAATTTCATAAATATTCGTTATCGTAGCTCAGACAGTTTGTGGAGTGTGCCTGAAACGAATTATTTCGTCATACCGATTCAATTAGATTTTACAGTTGATTACAAAATTGTAGCTTATGAATATTGGCTAAATGCGGATTTTGCAAACCGTCAATTTGTTGAAGTCGCTGAGACAGATACATTAGAATTGGATTTCGAATTGGAAGTCGGACATTTGTCGCAAGGAATGCACCTTCTGTCGAAAAGATTTAAGACATCGGACAGCACGTGGAGCGTCGCCGAAACTACTTATTTCATAGTTCCATTTGAATTTGCCGGAAATACCGATTATGATTTGATTGGCTATGAATACTGGTTCAATTCAGATTTCGCAAACCGTCAATATATCGAAGTTGCTGCAACTGATACTTTGGAATTTGCGGAATTAATTGATATTGATAATTTGCCTAATGGTATTCATTTGTTCAATTATCGAGTCCGAGCAGACGATGGTAATTGGAGTATTCCGATAACGGATTATTTCAATAACACATTTAAATATAATTTGGTTGATTCATCCAATTATGTTCGTGGAATTAAATATTGGTTCGACGGAGAAAGTGAAAAATACTATATTTATTATCATGATAGTCTCGTTTACGAATTAAATATCGAACAAGATATTGATGTGGATAATATTATCGGAAATCGGACGATTTTCATACATGCTATTGACAGTGCAGGATACCAGAGTTTACCGATTACATTTGATTTTACAAATAGCTTTACTCATACAATTGATGCAAATATTGTAACATTTGAAATTGCCGAGATTGGAAGCTATCAATATTCGTGGAATTTTGGTGATGGCAATACTTCAACTTTGCCTAATCCTACTCATGTTTACAAAAAAGGCGGAACTTTCGACGTTCGGCTGATTCTGACACGCGGTACGCCAAGTATCAAAGACACATTGATTGAGCAAGTAACGATTACGCTTGTCACAAACGAAATCCTACTTTCGCAAGGCTGGAACATGATTTCGACCTATGTAATTCCCGATGAATTCGATATCGACTCCATTTTTTCGGAAATTGGGGATAATACAGTAATAATGAAGAACAATGCAGGACAGATTTATTACCCGGCTTTTGGTATCAACGACATCGGCGATTGGGATATGAAACAAGGCTATCAAGTCTATATGAATCAATCAGATACGCTTTCGATACTCGGAGTTCAAGTCATCCCTGAAAATGAAACAATTAATTTGAGTGGCGGCTGGAACATGATAGCATATCTGCGAGATAGCCCGATGGATATTGAGCTTGCATTGGCATCGCTGACTGACGACGACAATCTTATAATCGCAAAAGACAATTTTGGCAATGTTTACTACCCGGCATTTGAAATCAATATGATAGGCAATATGCTCCCCGGACAGGGCTATCAGATTTTCATAATTAACAGCGACACATTGGTATATCCGGAGAATTGATTTGTAGATTAGTAATATTTGAACAAAAAGTCCTGCAATATTGTTGCGGGACTTTTTTTTGTTAAAATTTTGTTTGGTATTCTCATATAGAATAACTATGTTACATATTATTTTTCTTATGCTCTTTCGATTGTTTATTATGGCTTAACAATAAATCATTTTACAATTTTTACAGGAATGACCATGAAAAATGTTCTTTTTACCTCGATAGCGATGTTTGTCTTCATCCCCATGATTCTTATGGCAAATATCGGAAGAATTTTAGTAGAAAACACTGATGGAGGCAGCTCGCTTCACGAGTCCTTTCAATCTGCAATCAATACGGCAAATCATGGTGCCACTATTTATTTGCCGGCAGGATATTGGAATGAAAACGTAACAATTTCAAAAAGACTTACAATTTATGGTGTTGGACATTTTCCAAACTCAAGTCCGGTTAGCCCGGGTACAAGTCGGGTCAGTTCGATAACATTTTCTGGCGACAATGATTCCACAGTAATTCAAGGACTAATTATTGATGGTACATTGTTACATAATAGTGCCAGTAAACATCATTATTATTTACGATGTAAGATTGGGGCACTAAACTTAGCCACTTGGGGAATAGTTTCTACGACCAACCATATTATCAAAGAATGTGCAATTCAAGCCTTATTTACTTATTCAGCAAAAGCTCCACAGAACATTGTCGTCACGAACTGTTACATTGATTACATTGGTGGATTTGATGGACAAAACATATATTTTGTAAACAATATCATTGGACCTAATAATAATTTTCAATACGGTGCTTCAAAAAATTTATTAATTGAGAATTGTATTTTTACAGGGGCTAAAGCTGACCATTTCACGAATTTATCATCAAGCATAATAAACAATTGTATATTCGTGTCTGCAACTGTGAATTGGGGCTCAAATAGTGGCGATAACAATATATTAGGTCAAAGTTGTAACGATATTTTTGTGGATAGTGATTGTGCGGAGTTTTCATACACATCAGATTATCATTTGGATGCAGATTCACCCGGAAAAGATGCAGGCACTGACGGAAAAGATATTGGCATTTACGGCGGCGACTCACCATTCAAAGAAAATGGATTACCTTTTACACCACAAATAAAAGAATTCAGTGTCTCAAGAAATCCGGTTGATGGTAAGATTCAAGTCAATGCAACCGCAGTAAGTCAAACAAAATAATACCAACATATGGGAGCAGAATTATGAAAATGTTCTACATTGCGGTTATCATTGCTTTTTTGCCAAAATTTTTAATAAGCAATGAAATAGTCCAATACCAATATTGGCTCAATAGTGATTTCAGCCAAAGAGTTATTATTGATATTGATGCGATTGATACATCAGAAGTTGAATTGCAACTGAATATAGATTCATTACTTCCCGGTTTTCATTTTATTCATATGATGTTTATGGACAGTAACGGCATTTGGAGCCCACCGATTGTATCGTATTTTTTGATACCGTACAATTTCCAGGACAGTACTGAGAATACTATAACTGCCTGTGAATATTGGTTCAATAATGATTTCGAAAATAGAGTAAACGTGGAAGTTCAAGCTGATGATACTCTAACTTTGAACCAAATGATTGATGTTAGCCATTTACTGCCCGGATTCCATTTTTTTCGTCAACGTTTCAAATCTTCGGGCGGCATTTGGAGCCCACCTGAGTCATTTTACTTTTTGATACCATATCAATTTGATACAGTCTCAAATTATAGTTTAGTTGAATATGATTATTGGTTTGATGATGATTTTGACAATAGAAATACTATTTCTATAAGTGAGTCGGATTCGATTGATTTGTTAAAATTGATTGATGTAAGTCATTTATGTGAAGGGCTACACACTTTGGGATTCAGATTTCGGACAGATACTGATTTTCAAATTGCACCGCTAAGGCAATATTTTTTCAATCCTGTTAACTTTCTACAGCCTGACAGTTCCAACTATTTACTCGGATTGAAGTATTGGTTCGATGGAGATACTGATAAATACTATATTTATTATCATGATAGTCTTGCTTATGAATTAAATATCGAGCAAGATATTGATGTGGATAATATTATCGGAAATCGGACAATTTTCATACATGCTATTGACAGTGCAGGATACCAGAGTTTACCGATTACATTTGACTTCACAAATAGCTTTTCTTATGTAGTTGATAAAAATGTCGTGACTTTTGATGTTCCTGAAATTGCTGCTTATCAATATTCGTGGAATTTTGGTGATGGCAATACTTCAACTTTGCCTAATCCTACTCATGTTTACAAAAAGGGCGGAACTTTTGACGTAAGGCTAATATTGACGCGTGGAACTCCAAGTATCAAAGACACATTGATTGAGCAAGTAACGATTACGCTTGTCACAAACGAAATCCTACTTTCGCAAGGCTGGAACATGATTTCGACCTATGTAATTCCCGATGAATTCGATATCGACTCCATTTTTTCGGAAATTGGGGATAATACAGTAATAATGAAGAACAATGCAGGACAGATTTATTACCCTGCTTTTGGTATCAACGACATCGGCGATTGGGATATGAAACAAGGCTATCAAGTCTATATGAATCAATCAGATACGCTATCAATACTCGGAGTGCAAATCATCCCCGAAAATGAAACAATTAATTTGAGTAGCGGCTGGAATATGATAGCATATCTGCGAGATAGTCCCATGGATATTGAGCTTGCATTGGCATCGCTGACTGACGACGACAATCTTCTAATCGCGAAAGACAATTTCGGCAACGTTTACTACCCTGCTTTTGAAATCAATATGATAGGCAATATGCTCCCCGGCCAGGGTTATCAGATTTTCATACTTAATAGCGACACATTGGTATATCCGGAGAATTAGGACTTATGTACAAAATGCTCTTATAAGATGTGCCACACCTACCAAGTGTGGCATATTTGTTATATGCTAATTCATCTCACTTCGAAAAATACTTGCGTTTTTCGACCTTGCTCATGAAATCATTTGAGCTTTCGGTGTAAGATGGAGTAAGAGATTGTTTCTCGGGGAAATCTTCAATATGAATGGTTTGTGTTGGGAATGCAAACCTTACTCCCAAATCGTGTGCTAAACGAATGACTTCGGAGATGACCTCGTGGCGAGCTTCCAATTCCTTTGTCCAATCCGGTGCATCGAAGAAAATATAGAATAGCACAACAATAGCCGAATCTCCTAAATCATTAAGATGAATTTGGTAAAAATCTTTGCGTGTATGCGGATGCACATCTACAATTTTACGGAGCCCTTTGACGAATGCTTCTATCAAATCAGGTGGTGTGTCGTAAGTTATCGAAATGCGTGAAACATATCTGCGATATTGCCTCTTCCCCATGTTATCAATTTTTATATCGGCAAGATTTCCGTTTGGAATGGAAATCACTGAATTATAGAATGTGCGAACACGTGTAGAGCGGACTCCCACTTCTTCCACCGTTCCTTCGACTCCGTCGAATATTATCCAATCCCCTATCTCGAAGGGGCTATCCACAAAAATTGTAACCGAACCGAACAAATTGCGGACTGTATCTTTGGCGGCTAATGCCACAGCTAAACCACCAATTGAGACACCTGCAAGCAATGGGGTGATGTCAATTCCCAAATTTGTCAAAACGTAGAAAACACCTAAGATTAGCACAACAAATTTCATTGCTGTGCGAGCAAAAGGCACAAGTTGGTCGTCTAATTTCGTTTCCGTCTTACTCGCCATTCGTTCGAGCAAATCACCTATGAAATTGGAAATCCTCAAAATCATCAGTGTGATGACTATCGGTTGAAGAACCTTGATTGTTACTGAAATGTAATAAGCTAATTTGGGCGGTAATTGCAGCATAATCAAGAAAATATCAACCAAAAATATCACTGCGAAAATGCTGAACGGTCCGGAAATTGGTTTGACATACTTTTGGAAGAGGTTTTTTCGCTGAAATTTACTGAACATTCTAAATAGCAAAATCGAAAAGAAGAATTTCAAAAGGTAATATACCATGATTCCGACAAGGATGAAAATTGCAACGCCGACCCATTGCCATACTTTAAGTCCCATGAATTTTCGGCTCCAAGTATCAGACAAGCCGCCGATAAATGAAGTCATGTCAATTAAATGAGTCGAATCATAAAGTTCGGGAATTTTTCGGACAGTTTCGCGCGAATAAACCCACTTATCGCCTTTTTTGACTAAGTAAATCTCCGGAAATTGGGGGAATGGTGCATACTTATGCTTGCCGGAAGCTGAATCAATATAATCGGGGTCGTCGGGAATATTTTCGAGTTTGCCATCTAAATTTTTAGATTTATAAATATGGAGCAACATCAAGGCAATTTCATCTGCTTCAGCTTCTGAAGAACCGCTAATATCAAAAGTGGTAGCAGATATTTCAGGTTCGTACATATCATCTTGCAGGTAACGAATATGAGTATAAACAGCATCATACGGCGATTCCAAAGAGCTTCGTATCTCCTCTACAGGAGTAATATCTTGGGCATTGCTATAATTGATATGGGAAAGAAATATAAGAAGAATGCAGAAAATTTGGAAAATCTTAGTAATCTTAAGCGTGTTTTGTATTTTTTGTCTTGAAGTTCTAATCATACTTTATGTTTAAATCCTTTTTTTTATTATTTTGCATAATTGCATTTACAAATTTATAAATATATTTGAAGAAATGTACAAACTAAATTGGAAATTGATATGGCAATCAACAAAGATACAATAGTTGAAATAGTAAAAAATATTGCTCCAGACGTAGAGATTTACGAGCATCGGAACCAACTTTCTTTGATTATTCAGAGGGAAAATCTTATCGAAGTAGCGAATGAGCTAAAGAATAACCCTGATACTTCGTACGAATTGTTAATAGACGTAACAGCGATAGATTGGCTCAAACAACGCCCTCATCGTTTTGAAGTGGTATATTTTCTATACTCACTTAAATATGCAGATAGATTGAGATTGAAAGTGCCGGTGACAGAAAAGGACATACATATACCGTCAGTGGTAGAAATATGGAAGAGTGCCGATTGGTACGAACGCGAAACTTATGATATGTATGGGATTATATTCGATGGGCATCCCGACCTTAGACGCTTTTATATGCCTGAAGATTATGTTGACCCCGAAACCGGCGAACCAATCTACCCTTTACGCAAGGACTTCCCATTGATGGGCGTTCCCGAGACATTACCACTACCTCCTTATCCTGAAAAATATGGGGACATGCAATAAATGAATTTTTTATCATAAATATTTGATAAATTGATTTTTTCTTTGCATCTTTGTATAATGTATATATCGTTTTTTGAAAATAAACTGTTAAGTTATTTATTAAAATGATGAAATTTCATTAATTGGGGTTGTCAATTGTTGAATAGAATCTGCCTAATATTTTTAGTGCTATTAACTGCAACTGTTGCTCGTGCTGAGCAACAGACTCTTGACAGTTTGAATTCTGTAATAGAGAAGTCAATCGCCGCAGGGAAATTCGATGCTGAACTTTTTGAAACTATTGACTATATTTCCAACTTCTACGAATTATCAGACCCAAAGTCCGGCATCGGATTTATCGAAAAGCTAATCAACAACAATGTTTTTGCCGGCAGAAGCCACTACTACGGTATGATGTATTCGTGGTTGGGCAAATACCATCGGGCAATGTTTTCACCTGAAAATGCTTTGAAATTTTTGCTTTTGAGTGAGAAATTTTATAACGATGCCGACGATTCGCTTTCAATTTACAGCAACTACTCCGAAATTGGACATATTTACTATGATTACCGCCAATTTAACAAAGCAATTGATTATTATATACAGGCGTATCAGGGTTTTAATACAGATATAAATGATACTTCTAAAGCGAATATTCCTAAAATCATTGGTTTAGCCCAATCTTTGGCTAACATGGGTTTGGCTTATGAGAGAATGGGCAAAAATACTAAAGCAGTTGAAGAATTTGAACTTGCACTCGAAATAAGACGTAAACTCAATGACCCCTTGCAAATCAATAAAGCATACAGACATCTGGCACGTAACCAAGGAAAACTCAAACATCATGGCAAAGCATTTTTGTATTACGATTCGATTTTTACAAATAAAAACATAGAGAAATCAGCTGACCCTTTGCAATTGACTTCCAACTCTATGACAAAAGCCGAAGCATATACAGAAAGAGCTTTATTGTACGTTTCATTGGGCGAGCAAAACAAAGCCATTGAAGATATTGCAGAAGCTGAAAAACTATATTCCAAAACTTCGAATTTCACGGCATTAGTCAAATCTCTCGAAAAATTTGCCCAAGCATTGTCCGATAAAAAATACAGTTCAAATGCATATCAATATTTAATGAAAGCATATAAGATATCGAAAGATAATTCTCTGATATTCAACAGTATGTTTATTGCTCGTAAGATTAGTGATTTTTACGAATCATCCGGCAATCAGGCTATGGCTTTCAAGTATCTCAAAGAATATAGAAATATGAATGATTCGCTATTCAGAAACTATTTGATGAGGTCAATCGAAAATGCCGAATTGAATATAAGAATGAGCGAGAAAGTAAAGACTATTGAAGATTTGGAAAAAGAAGCCAGATTGATTGAAGCGGAATTATCTCAAAGAAATTTGCAGTTATTGTTGGTCATTCTTCTTGCAACTGTATTTATCGTACTTACTATTTTCTATGTTCGACAAAATAGTATGCGTAAAAATTTCGCTGAATTGCTCAAAGAAAAAAATAAAGACCTGACTGAAACTAACGATAAATTGGTCGTTTCAGAGAAAAAATTAGAACAAAACAACAAGGAATTAATCAAAAAGAATATTCAGTTAGAAAATTTAAACAACACTAAGGATAAATTGTTCTCCGTATTATCGCACGATTTGCGTAATGCTGTGGGTTCTTTCAAAAATTTGTCCGATTTGTTGCACGATAACTTCCCCGATTTAACTGAAAATGAGAAACGAGATTTCGTCTTGATGATTCAGGATTCTTCAAAAAAATTATTCTTGCTTTTGGAAAATTTGCTCACATGGTCAAGGAGTCAGCGCGGACTGATTCATTTCTCTCCTGCTGCCCATGAAATACATAAATTAATCGAAAACAACCTTGAATTAGTACGCGAACAAGTTACTACTAAGAAAATCACTATAATCAATGATGTAGATGATGATATTTTAGCGTATTTTGATTACAATATGATAGATACCGTAGTTAGAAATTTATTATCCAATGCAATTAAATTCACAGATACCGGTGGAGTAGTTCGCATTAGCAGTAGTGCAATAACAGGACAAGACGATAAAATTTGTATAACAATCGAAGATAATGGATTGGGTATGGACAAGAAAACATTGAATCGTTTGTTCCGCATTACTCAGCAAAAATCCAAGAAAGGTACTCAGGGTGAGCAAGGCTCAGGATTAGGTTTGATTATCTGCCGTGAATTTGTCGAGAAAAACGATGGTAGAATTTGGGCTGAAAGTGCGCTATACGAATTCACCAAATTCCATTTTACACTCAAATTACACGACCATAACAAAAAAATGAGCCACCCTATTGAGAGTGGCTCCATTCAGCAATTACATTAACACATCAGATTTATCAAGTACTAATAATTAATCACCCTTTTCTTGCGCATCAACAACAGTTATTGCAATCATATCAATAATTTGACTGATATCATCACCTCGTTGTAAAACGCTGATTGGTTTATTTAGTCCGAGAAGTACCGGTCCTAAAACGTGAGCTCCGCCAATTCTATGAAGCAATTTGTAAGCAATATTACCGGCTGCAAGATTTGGGAATACAAGCACGTTTGCTGCTCTCTTCAATTTAGAGAATTGAAAAGTGGACTCGATGATTGACGAAACGACTGCAGTGTCTGCTTGCATTTCACCATCAATCATCAATTCGGGGTCACGTTGTTTAGTGATTTTCAACGCTTCGCGCATTTTCTTGGGAATTTCGCCTTCTGCAGAACCGAAATTACTGTAAGATAGCAATGCTACTCTTGGTGTAATGTTGAAATGTTTTACAAAATTTGCTGCTTGTAAAGTAATATCGGATATATGTTGTCCGGTCGGTTCGATGTTTACTGTAGTGTCGGAAAGGAAATAAGTATTAGTTTTTGTTGATACAACATACAAACCCGATACGACAGAATATTCATCTTTTTTGCCGACGACTTGTAATGCCGGACGAATTGTCTGAGGATAATGCGTAGTCAATCCGGAAACCATGCCGTCAGCATCGCCGAGTTTAACCATCATTGCACCGAAGTAGTTCGGTTGATTCAGCAAAATTCCTCTTGCAGCGACTCGAGTAACACCTTTTCGTTGGCGAATTTTGTAAAATTCTTCGGTATATTTTTCAAACTCTGCAAAATCTTTAGGATTGATAATTTCTATGCCGCTTAAATCATAGCCATGTTCATCACAAAATTCTTGAATTGCTGTTTTGTCTCCGAGTAAAATTGGTGTAGCAATTTTCATTTCCAAACTCATGATAGCAGCTTGGATAATTTTCGGATTTTCGCCTTCGGGGAATACAATTCGCTTAGGTGTACGTTTTGCCTTTTGGTAGATACTATGCATAATTTCGAAAGAGCGTCCCATTCTGACTTCAAGTTCTTGGCGATATTTATCAAAATCTTCGATGTCATGTCTTGCTACGCCTGTATCCATAGCAGCTTTCGCGACTGCGGGAGCAACTCTTGTCAATACACGCGGGTCAAATGGTTTGGGAATAATATAATCAGGTCCGAATGACATTGTGTCAACGTTATAAACTCTTTTGACGCTATCGGGGACGTCTTCCTTAGCAAGTTCGGCTAAAGCATAAGCAGCAGCTTGTTTCATTTCTTCGTTGATTGCTCTGGCATGTACGTCCAATGCACCGCGGAAAATGAAGGGAAATCCGAGCACGTTATTGACTTGATTTGGATAATCAGACCTTCCTGTTGCCATGATTAAATCTTTTCGGGCAGCAATTGCAAGTTCGTAGCTTATTTCCGGGTCAGGATTTGCCATCGCAAACACAATCGGATTGTCGTTCATCGAAACGAGCATTTCTTGTGTAACGCAATCAGCTTGAGATAATCCGACAAAAACATCAGCGCCGACAAATGCTTCTTCGAGTGTGCGAGCATCGGTTTCAATTGCAAATTCTTCCTTATATTCGTTCATGCCGGAAGTTCTGCCTTTGTAAATCACACCCTTTGAATCGCACATCAAAACATTCTTTGGATTTACACCCAAACTGATGTGGAATTTTGCACATGCAACACCGGATGCACCGGCTCCATTATAAACTACTTTAATGTCTTCAAGTTTTTTGCCGACTATTTCGACGGCATTCAATAATGCCGCACCACTTATGATAGCTGTACCGTGTTGGTCGTCATGAAAAACCGGAATATCCAATTTTTTCTTGAGTGCTTCTTCGATTACAAAACATTCGGGACCTTTGATGTCTTCAAGATTTATCCCACCAAAAGTTGGCGAAATTAGCTCGACAGTCCTGATAATTTCTTCAACATTTTTAGATTCAATTTCAATATCAAAAACATCAATATCAGCAAATACTTTGAATAATACTCCTTTGCCTTCCATTACAGGCTTTCCGCCCATAGCTCCCAAATCGCCTAATCCCAAAACGGCAGTGCCGTTGGAAATTACAGCCACTAAGTTACCCTTTGCTGTATATTTGAACACATCTTCCGGATTCTCGAATATTTCGCGACAGGGTTCGGCTACTCCCGGCGAATATGCCAAAGACAAATCTCGTTGAGTTGCAGTTGGTTTAGTTGTGATAACTTCAATTTTGCCCTTTCTACCCATGCTGTGGTAGTCAAGAGCTTCTTGACGGTTGATCTTCATAGGATTTACTCCATAAATATGAATAAAATGTTAATTTATATTTATTGAAAATTTACATTTATAAAGTTATAAAATAATCAAAATATGTCACATAAAATAATATTAAACGTGATTTGTAGTGAAATTAATAATTTAATATTAACGTATTAATAAATTAGTGGCAGCAAAGATAAACTCTCTTATATCAAGTCGTGATTTTAATGCCAAATCCATAACTTCTTGGTGGGAAACTTTTTGTGGGATTTCTTTAGCAGTATTTGTAATTAAGGAGCAAGAAATTGTATTCATTTCGAGAAGTTCGGCAGTAGCCAATTCCAAGACTGTTGACATACCTACTGCATCTGCTCCCAGACGTCGGAGCATTCTGATTTCGGAGCGTGTTTCATAGTATGGACCAATCACTCCGGCATAAACTCCAAATTTAAGATTAATTCCGATAGTTGTAAGAACGGCATTCAATTTTTTGTATATTTCCAAATTACGAGTATGTTTGGACATATTTTGCCTGTATTCCATTCCGTCAAAAACTGAAGATAAATTACGATATGTGAAATTGAGAGTGTCATTTATTAACATCAAATCACCGGGCAAATAAGTTTCATTGAGCGAACCGGCAGCATTTGTGAAGATATGATTACGTATTCCGAGCAAATGAGCTACAATTACTTGCGATACAGATTCGGAGACTTCAATGCCCTCGTAAAGATGGAATCTGCCGGAAAAGACCATCACCTTGGTGTCATTAATATTTATGAGCAGAAGATTGCCCGCATGACCTTCTACTGTTGTTGTGGGGAAATTAGGAATCTCATCATACGGAATTGAAGACAGAATGTCCTCAGGCAGAAATGATTGCGAAATACCCGAACCTGCGGTAAGTGAAACTTTTGCATCTCCGAATACTGTATTTCTAAGGTATTCGGCAGATTTAGTGTATTTGTTTACAAGTTCCTGATTCAGTTTCAATGTCATAATACCACTGATATATTCTTCATTCTCATACTTTGGAAAAAATCTGATTTTAAAATCAACATTTCGTCTTGATTCAAAAGTACGAGTTTTAATATTACAATAGGCAAGTGATATAAAACATTAACTATTTCTAAAATTTTTGGTTCTAAGGAGTATTCAATTTCAAGCGTTTGCTTATTATTTTTAGCTTTATCATTTTTTGATAATAAATTTTCAAATATTGCATATATATTAGTAGATTCATCAGATTTGGACGATTTTCCCAAGTGCCGGATTTGTTTTGCAGTTTCGGGTTTGAACTTAAAAGTCAGATAAATTATCTTGATTTCATTATCAAGCGCCATTGGTAATAAAATATTCATCGGGATTTCATTGTGCAAAGCAATTGTATTCCAATAATTCATACTCACGAACAAAGTCCGAATTCGTTCAATTCTTTTCGTAAATTCATCGTGAATATTTGGGTCTATTGTCTTAGATTTCTTAAAATCTGACTTGATGGCATCAATAGTGGCTTCGATATCACGGAGTTTTTGAAATATGACTTTAAGCCTTGCAGTGCTGCTGTCATAATTGCTCAAATCTTTGTGTAATTTGCTAATAGAATTTATTGTTCCAAAGCTGAAGATAAATCTCAAATCAGCGTTTAAAGACTTAACTCCACCCAAAAAACTAAGACCGTTAGCGAAAATATCTTCATCGAATTCTATGTTTGATTCTTTCATCAACCAAAGGGTTTCAATTGCTGTTTCAAAATCAAAACCCTCGAGTTGTTCACTATCTATTGAGGCATAAGTGCGGAGAATACTGTATATTTCGTCACGGATAATCATGTGATTGAATTTTGCGGCGATTTCAGTAGTTTTCAAGAACTCTTTACTATGGGGCAAATCCAAAATACGCAATATTTCATCAATTCCCCTGCGGGTATTAGCATGGTAAATACTGACTGAGTAAACTCTCATGATTAGGTTGGGTTGTGTCTCCATGACATAGAAAAAGAGTTCGTCACCTGCTTTTAATTTGCCATGGATTTCGGCATGAAAATTTCCAATCGGCAAACGCACCAAAGCTGTTTGGTAGCCGGTTATTTTTACAATTCGCCCTTGAACAATCTCTCCGGCTCTAACTTTTGTGAATTGAGGTTTACTTTTTTGAGCTTGGGTATATGGGTAATAGGTATTGCCCGGCGATTTTCCCTGTCCGCCGATTCTATTAATTTGCCCACTTATAAATGATGTTTCTTCCATTTTCCATAACCTATTTCAAAATATATCGGACGTGCGAACAAAAAATTTACCTATTATTTTAGCAAGAAGTCAGAATCCATTTTTTATTTTTTAAAATTAGGTTTATATTTGATGTTTCCAAAAATATGGTTTTGATTAATGAAAGCATTAATAACAGGAATTACAGGTCAGGACGGCTCATATTTAGCAGAATTCCTTTTGTCGAAGGGATATGAGGTGCATGGAATTATCCGCAGAGCGAGCACATTCAACACACACAGGATTGACCATATCTACTCCGACCCACACGACAAAAAGCCGAAACTGCACTTGCACTATGGTGATTTGACAGATTCCGGAATAATAAACAACATCGTTTACAACATCAAACCGGACGAAATATATCATTTAGGTGCACAAAGTCATGTCAGAGTCTCATTTGATATGCCCGAATACACAGGTGATGTAACGGGATTGGGTACTTTGCGAATATTAGAAGCAATAAGAAATAGTGGAAATAAAATCAAGTTTTATCAAGCGTCTTCATCCGAACTGTTTGGGTCGGCTCTTCCTCCGCAAAGCGAATTAACTGCATTCCAACCGCAATCTCCCTATGCCGCAGCAAAGCTTTACGCCTATTGGATAACGGACAATTATCGCTCGGCTTATGACATATTTGCTTGCAACGGAATACTTTTCAATCACGAAAGCCCGAGACGCGGCGAAACATTTGTAACTCGCAAAATCACGCGTGCCGTGTCTGCAATAATTTCCGGCAAGCAGGAGAAGATTTATCTTGGGAATTTAGATGCCAAAAGGGATTGGGGTTTCGCACCGGAGTTTATCGTTATGACTTGGATGATGCTCCAACAACCCGAACCGAATGATTTTGTGATTGGCACAGGTGAAAGCCATTCAGTACGTGAGTTTGTCGAATCTTCATTTCGATATTGCGGAATTGAAATTGAATGGTTTGGCGAAGGTGTAAACGAGAAAGCCAGAATCAAAAGCAATGATTTTCTATTGAGCGATAGCCCAAAAATCGGCAGTGTAGTAATCGAGATTGACCCGAAATATTACAGACCGACCGAAGTTCATCATTTGTTGGCTGATATTTCCAAAGCTAAGACATTATTGGGATGGGAGCCTAAAGTAAAATTCAAGGATTTGGTTAAAATTATGATGGACCACGACTTGATTCAAAACGGGCTGAATGCTATTGGGCAAGGTAAAGAGATAATGCTGGCAAACGATATTAATTGGACTCGGAACACTTTTGCAACTGATGTGAGCAACTTAGATGACAGATAAAAATGCAAAAATATTTGTTGCCGGCAGTAAAGGAATGGTTGGCTCGGAAATATCTAAATTATTGACAGCATATGATTATACAAATATAATCAGGGGTGAATTTGAAAATCTTGATTTGCGGGACCAAACTCGCACAAATGAATATTTCCAATCAAACAAACCTGATTATGTATTTCTGGCAGCTGCAAAAGTCGGCGGGATATTAGCAAATAGCACATACAAAGCAGAATTCATCTACGACAACTTAATGATAGCCTCGAATGTGATTCACGCTGCAAAAAATAATGGTGTGCGAAAATTGCTCAATCTCGGCTCATCGTGCATATATCCGAAATTTGCACCTCAGCCGATTAATGAAGATGCACTATTGACAGGGCTGCTCGAATCCACAAATGAGCCATATGCCATAGCTAAAATCGCAGCAATTAAACTTTGCCGTTACTACAACGAGCAATATGGCACTGATTTCATTTCGGTAATGCCGACAAATTTGTATGGCAATAATGATAATTTCAATCTCGAAAAATCGCACGTCCTGCCTGCATTATTACGCAAAATATTACTTGCAGATGCGATTAGAGAAGGCGATACCGAATTTATAATCAAAGATGTGAAGCGGCATTCAATTGGATTTGGATTCGAGAATTCAAATGATATTGATGCGATAATTGCTAAATTGGACGAATTGGGCGTAAGTAAAGATTATGTCTCAATATGGGGCACGGGAAAAGCTTTGCGAGAATTCATGCACGTTGAAGATATGGCTTCGGCTTGCATATTTTTAATGGAGAAATATTCGTATAATGAAATAGGCGAATTTGTCAATGTCGGAACGGGTGAGGAAATCAGCATTAAGGACTTGGTAGAAATGATTAAAAATATTGTGGGCTATTCAGGTGAAATTAGATTCGACTCATCAAAGCCAGATGGCACTCCAAGGAAATTGATAGATAGTTCTAAACTAAATTCTTTGGGTTGGAAAAGTAAGATTTCACTCTTTGATGGAATAAAAAGTGTAAAAAAACATTATTTAAATTTGTAACTTTTTGAATTTTCATGTATTATTGTAAGATGTATTGAAACAAATAATTGGAGACTTTTTAATGTCGTTAGCTACAAAAACGTTTATTAAAGTTATTGCTTTGTTCTGGGCTTTTAGTGTAGTATCATATTCGGCAACCATACCGAACTTTTACAAAAACGTAGATGAAGTCGCTAAAAGCGAAATATCTTCAAACCCCAAAAGCATTGACCAAAAATATTACATGCCTTATTCACTTCACGTCAAAATCAAATACCAACTCTCCGAAATAACAATGCAAAAAGATATGGCATCGATACTTGGATTTGATGTTATGCAATTCATCGGCGATTTCAAAATAGATGCACCATTTGCAAAATATGTGAACAGCGATTTGTTAGCTCCCGATATGTATGGAGTATCACGTATTTATGAAATTCATTATTCAGGAACCGTTAACCCCTTTGATATTTGTGAGTTAATCGAACAAAATCCGAATGTTGAATATGCCTCCCCAATCTATATTCGATATTCAAACGGATTCACACCCGACGACCCAAGATTAGGCGAACAATATGCTTTAACACGGATGAAAGCAACTGAAGCGTGGGAAGTAACGAAAGGTTCAGACCAAATAGTAATAGCAATTGTTGATTCGGGAACTGATTGGCAACATCCTGATTTAGACGGCAATATTTGGATAAACAGTGGTGAAATAGCGGATAACGGAATAGATGATGACGGGAATGGCAAAATAGATGATATTCGTGGATGGGATTTTGTTGGTAATATTACCACTCAAGAGTATTATTCAGGCTTATTCAGAGAAAATAACAATCCACGCAACAAGCAATAATCACGGTACTATGTCGGCGGGTTGTGCATCGGCAAATTACAAATAATTCGATAGGAATTGCATCACTCGGATATTCTGCAAAAATCATGTCAATAAAATGTGCATCCGATAATCCTGCCGTACGTGGTATTTTACGCGGTTACGAAGCAATTTTATATGCAGCGCGTTCCGGTGCACATATAATAAATTGTAGTTGGGGTGGTCCCGGCAGAAGCGGTGCCGAACAAGATGTTATAAACCAAGCAACTGCTATGGGAGCATTAGTAGTCGCTTCTTCAGGCAATGACAACTCAAACAATGATATTTTTAACTACTATCCGTGTAACTATATAAATGTGTTATCGGTAGGTGCGACAGATGCAAACGATAGAGTGTCCGGTTTCAGTAATTATGGACATAATGTTAACGTTTTTGCACCCGGTTCGCGAATATTATCAACAACAATAGGTACCGGCTATACTCAGGCTGACGGAACATCATTTTCGGGTCCTATCGTTGCGGGGCTTGCTGCATTGGTCAAATCAATTCATCCAACATGGTCGCCCATGCAAATTGCTCGCCAGATAAGAAGCACATCAGACAATGTATTGGCAACTCAAAATCCGGCTTCAAGACCTTTGATTTATGGTAGAGCAAATGCCGAAAAAGCGGTGAAATACAATAATCCGGATTTTCCCGAATTAAATATCCCCGGTTTCTATTGCGACGCGATGACTGTAAACGGCAATATTGGAGCAATAGTTAATTATGAAATGACTCAAATAAAACTCAACATTACTAACTACCTCTCTCCTGCACCAAATTCTAAAATCATATTGTCACCGTACAGAGATATTGCAACTTTGAAAAACAACGAAATAGAAGCAGGAGATTTCGGGCAGCTTGAAACTAAAGAAATAATTGTAGAATTGCAATTGAAGGAAAATAATCCATGGTTTGATGGTTATGTGGATTTATTGGTCACTTACCAAAGCGGCGATTATGTTGATTATCAAATGTTATCAATACCTGTCAAAATTCAAAGTAAAAACAAATTTTCGTTAACTCAAGCATTAAGCCATACCTTTATGATAACGTGGTACGGCGCCCACACTCCAAGTAAGAATGTACTTTGGTCTGTAGGAACAGTACCGGGTCAAGGAAGTGTCTATTATAAAGTTGGGGGTACAATTCGCATTTTCACCTCAGAACCTGTTTATTGTATTCATGGCTTGGATGCGAACGTAGCATACGCCGGTAGCGGTCCTACTAATGGTGCGGCAAAAATATTCAAAACAAATGATGGTGGAGCTAATTGGAGTACTACACTTGTAAGCACCATTACTCCTTTTGTCAATTCAATTCATTTCTATGACTCCCAAAATGCAATTTTCCTTGGCGACCCAATCGGCACATCGTGGGGAATTGCTGCTTCTAACAATGGTGGGGCTAATTGGACAAAATTAACCAATATTCCTAACCCTGAGACAGGTGAATCAGGCTACGTAGAATCTGTGGCTTATCATGGAAACAGCATATGGTTTGGAACTTCTAAAGGTAGAGTATTTCGCTCAACAAATCGCGGACAATCTTGGGATGTATCTGTACTGCATGTCGGCGGTACAGTCTCAAAAATGGACTTCTTAGATGATAAAAATGGATTTGTTGTCTATCAGGAAGTAGCTTCCGGTCAGACAGGCGACCAATTTCTCGCTACAACAAGTGACGGCGGAAAGACATGGACAAAAAGAGTGCAGAATTTCACTTCAAATTCAATCATGCCAATATCAGTTTTCGCAATTCGAGATGCAGGTAAATTTGCAATAACATCCTTTAATGGGTCGGTCTTCACTTCGGATGATATGGGTATGACACTTAAACCCGAGCTTACAAAACAATCAACAAATTTGCAAGTCGGGACCGGTTTTGGCGAAGGTGCATCTGTTAGACTTTGGAGTGCCGGAAGGATTTCTATCGGATTCCTTGACTTTGAAGTAACTCCGACAAATATTGAAAAGAATATCGCTGTTTTGAATGAATCACCCGTAAATTTCGGTTCAGTGGATACATCGGCAAATGTTATTAAACGTGTTGATTTGCGAAATGAGGGCAATGTGAGATTGAATTTCACTTCCTTTGAAATTATTCCCGATGAAGGTGTGGACCCCGGCGAGTTCCGTCTTGTATTTAATAGACCGGAAGAACTTTCGCCCGGTGAAACAGTTGGTATAGCAGTAAGATTCCAACCTAAAGTTTACCAAACGAGAACAGCTACATTGCGAATTATTTCCGATTCTGACCCCGCAACTCTTGACGTTCCGCTTGTCGGGCTTGGTTCGACCACATCTTCGGTAGAAGATTATGCAAATTACGAACTAAGCATTACGCCAAACCCAACTGACGAGCAATTAACTCTGACTCACAATTTAGCAAATTTGGCAGAAGTGCAAATCGTTGACATTAGCGGAAAAGTAATGATAAGCAACATAACCGGATTGCAATCAAATCGGCTTGAAATCAATGTATCATCTATGACTACGGGCATGTATTACATAGTTTTAAGAATGAAAAATGATGTAATAGTAACAAAAGCATTTGTTAAAAAATAGTAAAGTAGTAGTATAAGATTAAAATCCCGGCAATCTATCCTACGGGAAACTGTGGGGTAGATTAGAAGGAAACTCAGATAAAACTCAACTATTGATTGAAACGTCAACATTAAAATATTTTGAAAATTTTTACGAAAACTTTGAAAAAAAATTTTTATTTACATGATTTTTTATTAGTTTCGTCTATTACAAAAAAACGAAGGATACTATAGATTATATTTACTGCTTTAGTTTGGAAAAAATTTCCTGAATTGTAACAAAAATGTGTTGCAGTTGTTAATGCAATGTTGTGCAAACTAACTTAGGGTATAATCATGGTAGTAAATAAGTTTCTCTACTGCGTCTTCGTAATCATATTGCTTCATGTCACAATGACGTCCTATGCTCAAGAAGTCTCCTATCACAACAATTCAGTTGTCGTCAAGTATATCCCTGTTATTGCAAATTCCAAATTCGTAACGAGCAATTCGGGCGATGTTTACTTGTACCCTGAATTTGAATCTACAATTTTGAAAGAAAATCAATTTGGTCAACCTCTTGACCAATATTTACCCGTGAAATTCATTGTACCGTCACCGGACGGATTCAGTTCAGAATTACTTGATTTGCACTACAGCCCTATTCGCGGATACGACATCATTCCATTTGACATGAATTTTGACAAATTCGAAGATTTCTCGGAATTGACTATCGAAGCTGCTGTTTATTCGAATTATAAATTTCCCGAAAAATTTTACAAGTTAGAATATTTGGGGATTTCATCAGACCATCACTTGGCTCAATTACAAATTCACCCATATAAATATGAAGATGGAATTTTGTTCATGCTTGATTCCATTACAGTTAAAATTGATTTTGATGAAACAAAATCTGGTAACTCATTGATTAGTTCAAATTTCGTAAGTGCAGTTAACTTTGCTCAAGCTAAGAACTGGGGCATCAACCAAGAAAGTGCTTTTAAAGATGAACCAAGATTGCAGAATGATGAAATTATCAAAGATTTGAACTTAATATCAAGTGGAACATGGCTCAAAGTTTCAGTGTCCGAAGAAGGGATTTATAGAATAGACGCTAACCAACTCTCTTCATCAGGTGCGAACGTTGCAAGCATTGATGTCAGTACGCTGAAAATGTTCAGCAAAGGCGGCAAAGAGTTATCCGAGCTTGTAAGCGATGCACTGATAAATGACTTGGACGAACAATCAATACAAGTCGTCAGCAAATCCGACGGGAAGTTGGATTATATAATCTTTTATGGTGCTCCAACAGTTTCATTTGAAAAAGTGGGACGTGACATTCAACATTATAAGAATCATTATTCTAAGGAAAGTTATTATTTGTTGACTTGGGGCGGAAGAACCGGCAAAAGAGCCCAGTTCCCGACTGATGTCAGCGGTGAGATTGTTAATCGCCCAACAACATATGTTCATAGAGTCTTTGTAGATGAAGAATTAACAAATCCGTATAGCCCGGGAGCCGGTAGAGTTTGGTTTGGCAGAACATATTTTTCGAATCCATTCAATCCGGTATTACTACATAATTTAGATAAAAGCGGCGATATTTTTTACAGATTTGCGTTAGCACATAAATCCGATTCGCCGGGTGTGTTCAATATTTTCGACAATAACGAGAAGTTAGGCATAATAAATCTTCGTTCACTTCCAACATACACAATGGCAATACGTGATTTTGCAGAACTCACGATGAGTGCATCAAAAATCGGCAATGACAATCGCAGCATTATCAATTTACAATATACTAATACGAATTTGACAGGCTCGATTGCCTATTTTGATTATTTTGAGATTCATTATCCTCGCAGTTTTTATGCGATTGACAATGAATTGTCATTTATAGCAGACACAAGTTTAAAAGGCATAAGCGAATTTACGATAAACGGCTTTTCAGGTCAAACTATTCATGGTTTTGATGTAACGACACCGTCCAATCCACAGTTACTTCGTAATACTGCCGTAACGGGTGGTATATTCAAATTTGTTAGCGAATTACCTGAAAATAATTATCGCAAATATTATATCTCCTCAAAAGTAAAATCACCAAAAATTTCTCCTGCTGAACTTATCAATTTACGAGCCGACAAAGTAAATGCGGATGTGATTGTTTTGACTCACCCCGATTTGATGATTTCGGCAAATGAATATAAAGCATATCGTGAAAGTGTTTCAGATTTGAAAATCCATATTGTTCGCACAGACCATATTTATAATGAATTTTCATGCGGAATGCCGGATGTAACCGCATTGAGAGATTACGTTGCATATGCTTGGCACAATTGGGACATCAAACCACAATATCTTGTTCTGTGGGGTGATGGTCATTATGACATGAAAAACATATCTTCATCAAAAATCAATCATGTTCCGGCTCATCAATCATTTGATTACTATTTGAAAAATTTAGACGAAATTCATAGTGCATGGTCATCTGATGATTTTTACGGTTTGATTGTCGGCAACGATGAAATATTAGATATAAGTATTGGAAGAATTACAGTCGAAAACAATGAAGATGGATTGGCTTTTATCGAAAAATTGAAGCATTACGAAAACAACTCATCATTAGACCAATGGCGATGTAACTTAATTCTAATGGCAGATGATGGACCGACACAGGGAAAGAAATACGAAGGTACATTGCATAATGACCAATCTGAAACTTTGACGAGAGACGTGATTAATCAATACGGTAAGGATTTGCAATATGACAAAATTTATTTGGTAGAATATCCCACCGAAAATATCCCTAATGGTAGATTGAAGCCAAAAGTTAACCAAGATATGTTAACCAAAATTAATACCACCGGCGGATTGGTCTTGAATTGGATTGGACACGGAAATCCAAGAGTATGGGCTCACGAACAGGTATTAGATAGAGACGTTTCTATACCACAAATGACAAATTTAGACAAAATGTTCTTTTTGACTGCAGCCACATGTGATTTCGGCAGATATGATAATCCTGAAACTAAAAGCGGTGCTGAAGATATGTTCTTAAGTCGCAAAGGTGCTGCAATAGCTGTTTTTACTTCGACTCGTATAGTTTACTCGCAACTAAATGCCAATCTTTTATATAAATTCTACGAGTTCTTGTTCACGCGTAATCCGAATACAAATAGATATAACACATTGGGCGACGTGGTAAGGCAATTGAAACAGACCTTCACCGGAGTTAATGACAAAAAATACTTCCTACTTGGCGACCCAACAATGAAATTATCGATACCTGAAAATCAAATTAATATTGATAAAATCAATGAGATTGTACTAAGTGAAAATGGCGATGAACCAATAACACTTCCGGCACTATCGAAAATGACAATTGAAGGAAGCATATCAATGCCTGACGGAGTAACTGCCGACGACAACTTTAACGGTACAGTTTTAGTTACGCTCCGTGACGGTGATGCCGAATACCAAATTATTGAAGAATTTTTGGGTGTCAAACGAGACCAATTCTATTTCAGCAAGTTGGGTCCCGCATTGAATCGGAGTTCTTACAAAGTTGAAAACGGAAAATTTACAGCAGATTTTATCATTCCGAAAGACATTAGCTTCAGTTCCAACATGGGACGCTTATTTGTATATGCGTATTCCGATGATGGTGAATTTGCCAAAGGTTCCTACCATAATATAATGATTGATGGGTACGACCCAACAAACATACAAGATATGGAAGGACCAAAAATTGAATTGTTCATGGATTCGCGAGAATTTATCCAAGGTGATGTAGTGACATCAAGTCCAAAGCTGATTGTTGATTTGTTTGACGAATCAGGAATAAATACAACCGGACTTGGCATCGGGCATAAAATAGAAGCTTGGATTGACGAATCACCAACTTCAATTGATTTGACGGATAAATTTACAACATCACTAACAGATTCACGCAGTGGCTCAATCGAATCATTCTTGTTCGGTTTGGCTCCGGGAAAGCATACTATCAAGGTCAGAGCTTGGGACGTGTATAATAATTTCAGCATAGCTGAGACATATTTCTTCATATCGCCTGATGGTGACGGTTCTTATGGAAATGTCAAGCATAACTATCCTAACCCATTTTCCGAGCAAACAACAATTGTCTTAAATCACAATATGCCGCCGCCATTTGAAGTAAATTTGAAAATATTTTCTTTAACCGGTGTTACACTAAGAGACATTAAAACGTCAGTCAATACGTATCATACATCTGAAATTATGTGGGATGGAAAAGATAATCTCGGAAATCCTGTTTCGCAGGGTGTATATATTGTGCATATTGAAGTGCCGAGTACTGAGAGTGGCACAACAGTTGCAAGAACTAAAGTTGTAAAAATTAATTAGCATTTGAAATGATAACAAAAAATATAATGAATAAAGATTTTGGAGGATTAATTTGATGAAATCATCAATCAAAATGGCTTTGATGGCTGTTATAGTAATGTCAACAACACTGCCAACCGAGTTGTACTCACAAGCTGGCGGCTCTGCTGTTCCTTTTCTTTTGATATCGCCCGATGCACGGTCGAGCGGTCGTGGCGAAACCGGAACTGCTATTGCAGATGATATCAATGCCATATATTGGAATCCCGCAGGATTGGGGTTCTTAGATTATTTCGAGAATTATGATGCGGATTTTGGCGACGATGAACTAATTCCATTTAGACAGGTTGCTTTGGCATTTTCGCCATGGTTGCCCCAATTCAACGCTGACTTGTTTTATAGTTATGGTACTATAGGTCAGTATTTCGAAAGTCTTGACGGAACGCTTGCCTTTAATTTCATTTTCATGAATTTAGGCGAATTTACTCGTACTGCCCATGATGGTACTACATTAGGTAAGTTCATTTCCAACGAATTCTCTTTCGGATTTTCGTATGGTACAATTGTAGCCCCTGATTTAGGCGTAGGTTTCCAACTACGATATATCCATTCAAATCTTACTCCTACCTCAGTCCAAACTGGTGGTGAAGCCGGTACCGGAACAAGTGCATCATTCGACTTGGGTATTTTATGGAAGCCACAGGATATCGAATTCCTCGGAATCGAAGACAGATTGTCGCTCGGTTTGAACCTGAAAAATGTAGGTCCAAAAATCACATACATCAAGGAATCAGACCCAATTCCAACGACCTTGCGTCTTGGAACTGCATTCAAAGCATATAGTGATGAATTCAACGAATTAGTTTTTGCATTCGACATGGCTAAAATGTTAGTCAAAAGAGACAGTCTTGGCTCGGATGCACTTCCGAAATCATTAGTTACAGGTTGGGAAAATCCCGGTGCAGAATGGGCTTTCGGCGCTGAATATTGGTACCAAAAAGTCGTGGCGTTCAGATTAGGATATTTCCTCGAACCTGCTGCACAAGGCAATCGTCAGTATTGGAATTTTGGTGCAGGTGTAAAATACGACATCTTCAAACTTGATTTCAGTTTCATTAACACAATCGAAGAAAATCATCCTCTTGCAAACACAATGAGGTTCTCGATGCTTGTTGATTGGCGCTAAGAAGATTAGCTAAAAATTTGAAAAATTCAAGGGTTGCATTTTGCGACCCTTTTTTTATGATGCAACTTTGTTTTATACAAAACGTAATATGATGGAATTATTAATTGTAATCACCCTATTTATTCAATTTAAAACTATTAATCGGAGAATATAAAATGCAAACAATATTAGGTGCCGGTGGAGCAATTGGTTTAGACCTTGCAATAGAATTGACAAAATATACAGATAAAGTTCGCTTAGTTGGCAGAAACCCCAAACAGGTCGTTGGAGATGAAGAACTATTCAAGGCAGACTTACGAGACCAACATCAAGTTTACAAGTCGCTTGAGGGCTCGGAGATAGCTTATTTAGTAGCAGGATTGCCATACAAAACAAGTGTTTGGCAAACGCAATGGCAACTCGTAATGAATAACGTAATCGAAGCCTGTATTCGTAATAAATGCAAGCTCGTTTTTTTCGATAATGTCTATATGTACGGAAAAGTTGATGGAGCTATGACTGAAGATACACCCATCAATCCATGCAGCAAAAAAGGCGAAATCAGAGCATACATTGCTGAGATACTGATGAACGCAGCCGATAGTGGCGAAATTGATGCACAAATAGCTCGTTCGGCAGATTTTTACGGTCCAAAAGCAATAAATACCGCTTCGTATATGCTGATACTCGATAAATTCAAAAATAAAAAGAAAGCGTCTTGGATAATAAACGACAAAGCAATACATTCGGCAACTTTCACACCCGATGCAGCCAAAGCGACTGCTTTGCTCGGCAATACAATTGACGCTTATAATCAAATCTGGCACTTACCAACTGACCCTGAACCCATAACCGGAAAGCAATTTATCGAACTTGCCGCGGAAGCATTTAGCGTAGAACCACGATACAATGTTTTGAGTATGTTTATGCTGAAAATGGTTGGTTTGTTCAAATCCGATGTTAAGGAAATTCTCGAGATGATGTATCAACAGGAATTTGATTATTATTTTGACAGTAGCAAATTCAACAATAGATTTTTCCAACCGACAAAATATCGAGAAGGCTTGATAATTTGTGCTCAAGAAATGATGAAAAAGTAAATAAATTGAATTTATCCCCTAATATTAAAAAAAATATTTGACCAATGTCAAGCTTTTCAGTATATTAGGGGTATATGATGTGACAAATTGGATTGAACATAAAAATTTCATATCATAAATGACTAATGTTGAATATTGTTATGAGAAAATGATGGCTAAGATTGAATTATACAACTCGAGCGAGGTAAAAACTTGCTTCATTTGCGGGGAAGATTTACATAAACTTGATGCCCCAAAAGAACTTCATTGCGATTTTTGCGGTAAAACCAAGACCTCGTCAAGCAATTGCGACAACGGGCACTACATTTGCGACTCTTGCATTGAAACTCCAATTACCGAACATGTAAAGCAAAAATGCTTAAGCTACAAAGGTGATAGTCCAATTGAATTGGCTGTAATGATAATGGATTCGCCTATTATCAAAATGCACGGTCCTGAGCATCATTTTATTGTTCCGGCAGTATTATTGACCTGCATTGCAAACAAAACCGGCAAACGTGATGAATTGGTCGAAAAACTCGAAATTGCGGAGCGTAGAGCAAAAGCCGAAACACCGAATGTTTGTAATTACAGCATCGGTACATGCGGCGCTGCAATTGGAACAGGAGTATTTTTGAGCATATTCATGGATAGAGAAAATCAGCACGAAGATGCTTGGTCAATAACTAATTTAATTGTAGCGGAAAGCTTGAAATTGGTTGCCGAAAGCGATGGACCAAGATGTTGCAAACGCGACACTTACATATCACTCGAAGCAGCAATTGGATTCCTGCATGACCGATTTGCTGTAGATTTGCCAATCAGCCAAGCCAGATGCACCTTTTCTATGCGTAACAGAACTTGCCAGCATGAAGAATGTACATACTATAATATAGGCTTTTCGTTGGTATAATTGCTATTTTGCTCTTAAAGACGAAGCCGAGACTTGGTAAGTAAAGTCGTAAAAGGAATCTTCGGATTCGAGTAATTTGTGGTACGCCAAAAATCCAATCATTGCGGCATTATCCATACAGTAACTCATTTGGGGCACAACAACGTTGATGCCCTTTTTGTTTGCTCTTTCAATCATCAGAGCTCGCAATCTCGAATTTGCCGATACTCCACCGGCAATCACAATGTTCTTCACCTTATGCTTCAGAGCAGCTTTTACAGTCTTTACCGTCAATACATCGCAAATTGCTTCTTGTACAGATGCACAGAAATCTGCCTTAATTTCTTCCGGCAAGCCATTGCTAAATTGCTTGTGCACAAAATATCTGACTGAAGTTTTCAGCCCGCTAAAACTGAAATCGAAATTATCATCATGTAGCATGGGTCTGGGGAAAGTGAAGGTGCTCGGATTTCCTTCTTTAGCGAATTTGTCAATAAGCGGACCACCGGGATATGGCAATCCGATTAATTTTGCGATTTTATCGAAAGCCTCCCCTGCCGCATCATCTTTCGTAGAGCCGATTATTTCATAATTCATGTACGAAGTGACTAAGAAAATCGAAGTATTACCACCGCTCACAACTAATGAAATAAAGGGAAAAGTCAGGCTCTCATCTTGCAAACAGCCCGAATAAATATGCCCTTCGATATGATTGATTGGGACAATTGGTTTGCCGAGACGCAAAGCGAGCCCTTTTGCAAAGTTTGAGCCCACAATCAATGAACCAATCAAGCCCGGTTCTCGAGTTACAGCGATTGCATCAATATCTTCCAATTTAACATCTGACTCGTCGAAGGCGCGATTAACGATTTCATTTACTGAGCGTAGATGAGCCCGTGAAGCGAGTTCAGGGATGACGCCGCCGTATTTCGAATGGAAATACTGCGATGCTATGATATTTGTACAAACTTTTGTCCCGTCAAGGATAGATGCCGAAGTCTCGTCACACGAAGATTCTATTGCTAATATTTTCATTTTTCTAAAAGTAAATTATTCAACATATTTAATGCATAAAAAACTGCCCGATTCCTGATAGCATCACGATTTCCGGGAAATATTTGTTTAAATGCTAAAACTCGCTCACCGTAGGCTAATCCGAACCAAACCGTACCAACGGGCTTGGAATCAGTCCCGCCGTCCGGACCTGCAATGCCTGTGATTGAAATTCCAATATCCGATTTGAAAATTGAGCGGACATTTTTTGCCATTAATTCCGCAACTTCTTCGCTCACAGCCCCATGTTCATCAATTATAGCACTATCAATTCCTAACAATTTAGCCTTGCTTTCGTTGGAATAAGTCATAAATCCGCCAAGAAAATATGACGAACTACCTGCCAATTTGGTCAATTCACCACCAAGCAAACCTGCGGTACAAGATTCGGCAACCGACACAGTTTTGCCACTCATATTCAATAATTTTGAAATATGCTCAATCATCGGGCGCTCGTCGTATGATTGAATGTACTTGCCAATTCTCAGTTCGAGATATTTAATTGCTTCCTTGATTTTTATTTCAGCAGTTACAAAATCGGGAGACTGCACAGTGAGTCTCAATCGGACACCATTTGCAGATGGCAAATACGCAAATCCCGATAAATGCGGAATATCCTCCGAATTGCCGATTAAATCCGCAAGATAAGATTCGAAAATACCGTAAGTGCGAATTGTTTTGTGAAGTTCGATTTCCGAATTCGATTGTTCGAGCACGCTTTTGATTTTATCTTTTAGCGAATTTTCGTAAATGTACTCCATTTCATAGGGCACACCCGGCAAAGCTACAATCATTTTACCCTTATTTTCGAATAACAAACCCGGTGCCGTCCCGATTAAATTGGTCATAGCAACAGCTTTAGCCGGAATATATGCTTGGGCACGATTTCTCTCGGTGACTTCCCTACCCTTGCTTTTGAAAAGATAATCAATAGTTTGGTAAACGGAATCATCAAAAATCATTTCACATTCAAAAAATTGGCAGAGAGCAGTTTTGGTAATGTCATCTTGAGTTGGTCCCAATCCACCGGTAATAATCAGCAAATCGCTACTATCGCTCAATCTGCGGATTTCCGATACAATTTGCGACAAATGATCAGGGATGGATGAATTGGCAATTACCGAAATTCCTAATTGTGTTAATTTCGCTCCGATAGTGGCAGCGTTTGAGTTGACAATTTGACCAATGCAAATCTCAGTTCCGATTGTAAGAATAGATGCTTTCATTCATTTCCAATATAAAAATGTAATGACGAATTGTCTGAACTATGATTTGCATGATTTTGGTGATTATGATGAATAAGAAGCTCTTAAATTCTTTTATTCATCCGGTGACTTGGAATATTCAGATTAATTGTATTTATTAAAGCTGTGGGACAAGTGGGAGTCATCGGATGAATTAAAATGTCCCGTCAGTTGTTACAACTGACGGAGCGAAATTGTCTGAACTATGATTTATATGATTAATGTGATGAAGATGATTTTACTAAATGGAGTAAACACATTTCAGGACAAAACCGAAGAGACCTCACCCCGAGAGGCTGTCTCATAAGGGCAGCCATTTTTTATATTTTTGTGGA